>CALBZH010000684.1 GCA_937889795.1 uncultured Syntrophobacteraceae bacterium
CAGCGACTCGCAATCTTGACTGGTTTTCGGGCTCTGAGGGCGTACTCGCCGAACACTTCGATGGGAATTCCGAGACGGTGGGCCTGCTGGTCAAGGAAGGACCCGGTCCCGGCAGCGCACACCGTGTTCATGGCGAAATCCGAAACAGTGCCGTTCCGCAGCACGGTGAATTTAGAGTCCTGACCCCCGATTTCAATGATCGACCGAACGAGCGGCTCGCACTGCAGCGCGGCGACAGCGTGGGCCGTGATCTCGTTCTTGATGACATCGGCTCCCACCAAGATCCCCGCCAAATGACGGCCGCTCCCCGTTGTCCCCACTCCCCGGATGCGCATCACCCTTCCGACCTCTCGCGCAATGGCCCGTAGCCCCTCCTGCATCACTCTGAGAGGCTGCCCTTGGCTGCGGAGGTACAGTCGCGTGAGGGGCCGCAGCCCTTCATCGATCACCACGAGGTTCACGCTGATGGACCCGACATCGATTCCAAGATAGGCCGATTCCATGACTTCCTTTTCTCCATCCAGGCGAGCAGCGCCGGAAGCAGGACAAGCGATGCCGAAAGCTCGAACAGTATCCCGATCAAAGACAGCCACCCGATACTCCGCAGACCAGGATAATGCGAGCACACCAGGGAGCCAAATCCCATCAATGTCGTGAGGGACGTCAAGAGCACCGCCCGGCCGATCTTGCTCAACGCCGAGGCGAGATCCAGACCAGGCTCCTTGAGGCGCATGGTCATGATGAGCGCACCGTCGTTGATGCAGATCCCGATCATCATGGGCAGCACCACAAAATTGGCGAAGTTGAGCGGCAGGGAAAGGAGGCCCATGCCCCCCAGCATCCCAAGGAGAGCCGCTGCCAAAGGCACCGCCGCAAGCAGAGCCGGCACCACGCCTCCCAGCGCCACCACCACCAGCGCCGCAACGGAGATTCCAGCCAGCGCGACCGTCCGCCCCAGGTCATCCCAGACGTGCTGCTTCAGATGGTGTGAGAGCACGGGAAATCCCCCAAGACGCCACTCATTCGGATTGAGCCCGGAAGCCGAGGCCGACTCGCCAAGCTCCTTCATGAGGACTTCCAGATCACCCTTGGCCCACAAGCTGCGCACGGGGTGAAGCGTCGTGAATAGCTTGAAACCGGTGTCCGTTTTGACCAGGAAACGCTCCAGCATCGGGCCGAGTCCAGCGCGCTCGAATGTCTCACGGTCCAGCCGGCCGCCCGGCTTCACCAACGAGCGCACCCAACCCAGGTACGGATCGTACTCCGGAAGCCACTGGAAGCCGTTCTCCTTGAGAGCTTTTCGGAAAGACGCCTCCATGCGCTGCGGGTCTAACTCCGCCGAATGATCCCGCAGAAACGCATTGACCTGCTGCTGCGCCTCGGGCGCCGGTAGATAGGACAATGCGCTCCGGTAATGCGCGATCCGTCCCGCAGTCTGCAGCCGGTCCAGGGCTTCATTCAACTTTGAGGCTCGATTCAGGAGCGTCTCCGCCTTCGGATCCTCCATGGTGAGCTGCAACGTCGCGCCGGCCCCGCCCAGGATCGCCTCCACCTTTTCCTGAACCGCGGCCTGATCCGACTGCTTTGGCCGCAGCGAGCGCAGGTCGTCATCAAACGCAGCCCCGGGCGCCAGCACGCCGAGCACGATCAGCAGCAGCACGCTTCCCGCCAGCACCCGGCGCGGACACCCGAGTGCCGCTCCGAAAACCCGCTCCAGGCCAAATCCCGAAAGAGGACGCACCGACCGCAGTGCGCCGCGCCTCCGATCGTCCCAGACCAGGAAGGCCGGAAGCACGATCAGCATGGCCCCCAAGGCCAGGAGGAGCCCCACTCCCGTGAAGACACCCAACTCACTGAACCCGCGAAACGAGGCAAATCCGAGCGTGAGAAAGCCCGCGGCTGATGTCACACCACCCGTCACGACGCCTCCGCTCTTGCCCATCGCATCCTCGAGCGCTGCCTGGCAGCCTTTCTTGCCATACGCATCCAAGTAGAAGCTCAGGAAATAGATGGCAAAATCGGTGGAGAGTCCGAGCAGCACACCGCCGAATGCCCCGGTCAGCACACTCAGGTGCCCGAGCACCACGCTCATGAATCCGAACGTCCACGTGATGGCCATGCCCAGCGGGACCAGCACCAGCAGCAGCACACGCCCGCTCCGAAAGACCAGGTAGAAAAGCAGGTTCACTCCGATGAGCGACACCAGGAGGCTCACCTGAAGGTCTTTTCGAGTCAGCGTTTCATCCTCGAGGGCGATCGGGTAGCCGCCCGCGAATGCGATCGACGGGAGGTCCTGCTCATCGGGATGGGCTTCCCGGAATCTTCGGAGCATCTCGTCCGCGCCAGCGCGCGCGGCGGCCATAAGCGCCCGCGTGTATTCGAGGTTGCGCGCGGATTCCCCGGGATGCATGAAAACCAGCAGGTGACGCCGCTTCTCATCCGCCAGGTAGCCGTCGATGATCCGAAGGTTGCCGAAGGCCTGCTCTCCGAGCCAACGCGACAGCCACAGGGTCCTGAGATTCAAGGGATCCCGCAGGATCAGCTCCCCTGCCCCGCCCTGCATCGGCATCATGAGGAACCGTTTGTTCTCTTTGACCTGAGCCTCGATCCCCGCGTCGCTGAGTCGCTCGACCAACGTGGCTCGATCCGACTCCGAGAGATAAAGAGCGGCGTGTGGCAGCAGGACATCCGTGAAAAAGGCACGCTGCCGGCCGGAAAGGCTGGCTTCGATGGCCCCCATCGAGGGAAACGCGGCCATGGATGCGGCTAGCCCATCCACGATCGCTTTGGCATCTTCAAACTGGTCGGCCCTTGGAAGCGACACGAGTGCGATGAGCACGTCCTGGACGCCTGCATCGCGAAGGTCGTCCAACAAGATCCGAGTTTGCGTCTCCGCCGAAGGCAGCAGGGAATCCAGGCTGGTATCGATCCGAAGGCGTCCGATGAGCGCCACGGAGATCAGGGTGAGGCAGAGCGCCCCCAGCAGAATGGCTCGGTAGCCTCGGAGAATGAAGCGGACGACAGTCCTCGAAAAAGCGACAGACCTAGCAGAGGGCATGTCTCAGGGCCTGTAGGAGAGCGCGTTGGCTTTGTGAAGCGGCGTACCAGGACTCATCGCTTCGGGCTGAAGTGCTCAACCCACGCACGGTCGGCATAGGCCCCGTATTCCTCCGAGAAGGTATCGATGTCATCGGAAAGACCACAGAAAATGGCATCCGCGCCTTCATGGGTGAAATAAGTGCCGCTGGACAGGGCCAGCTCACGTCCGACGGAGGGCTTGTCCACGAGCATGCAAGCGCGCAGCAGGTTGTCGTGATAGGGCTGCTTTTGGCGCAAGGCCTGGAAAAGCGGCGAATTCACCGCATCCTTGAGCGAGCTGTTGTGGATGTTGTGCGTGGCAAAATGACAGAAGACGCAGGGCTCGACATCCCCGCGCGCGTTGATGTGGCAGTATTTGCGGCCGCCCGCCATGCAGCCCCCGATGACCGGGCCGTCGTTCCAGAAGTCCAGAAACACAACGTCGGTCGAGTCACGCCAGCGCCGCAGCCCGTCCCGGAGCTGGTCGCGCTGCTCGGGAGTCGGCATCAGGTGGACGTCCGGGTCGCGCCCAACCGGCACATACATGAAATAGAAGCCGAGGAGGCACCCTTTGTCCCGAAGAAAGCGAACGAACGCGTCACTGGTCACCACGTCACTATTCAACCGGGTTTGCGTTGCCGAGTAGCCGAAGATCACACCCGCCTCCCGAAGCAGATCCATGGCGCGCATGATCCGATCAAAGTGTCCCTTCCCTCTGCGCCTGTCGGTTTCCTCGCGGTAGCCCTCAATGCTGATGGCCGGCACCACATTGCCGACGCTCACGATTCGTTCGGCCATCCGCTCGTCGATCAGCCCCCCGTGCGTGAAGACCAGGAAAGCCACGTCGTTGTGCCGTTTGAACACCTCGAAAAGGTCTTTGCGGTAAAACGGCTCTCCTCCGGAAACGGTGATGAAATGGGTCCCCATCTCCTTCGCCTCGTCGAGGACCCGATGGATGGTGTCGAGACTCAGCTCGCTCTTCGGGTAGCTGCCCGCATAACACCCGGCACAGTGCAGATCGCACCTCATGGTCGGGCTGATGACGATCATGCCCGGCGGATAGAACCCGTTCGCATCCTGGTAGGCCTTGCGCCGATTGGTCCCGACGAGCATTTCGTTTAGGAAGAAGCTTCGGATGATCGTCTTGCGGTGGTGCGGATTGGGATGGCGCAGGAAACGACGCGCAATGTTGATACTAGGGTGATCCCTGTCGAAAAGATCTCGAATCCAGCGGATCTTCCGGACGTAGTAATCCTTTTTCGCCAGCCGTTCGGCCAGCTTTGCCACGGCCCGGTAGGTGAAGCGAAACAGTCTGTCGTGGTAGGTGAGGTGCGCAAGTCCGGCCATGAGACGATCGATGGCGTAGACTTGCAAACGAAGATGATTCGACGGCATCCGCTTACTCCACAAGCGCCTGAGAACATAGAGGGTCGGTTGTTCCGCTCACACGTTGCGGTTGAGAGCTCCTTATCCCACCGGGGCAGATCATATTACACGCAATTCAAGCGGGAATCCATCGCAGATGTTTGCGGTGGCCATACGCAACATGGCAAGCCGCAGCCACTGCCCCGGCAGCGGCCCCCACACCGTGCGCCACGCATTCCGGCTCTAATGGGGCAGGTAGCTCTCAAAGTCCATCTTTCCCTAGATCGGAAGAGCACACGTCTGAACTCCAGTCACGAGTGGATATC
>CALBZH010000685.1 GCA_937889795.1 uncultured Syntrophobacteraceae bacterium
TCAACGAAGCCGTCTACTGCCTCTACCACAGTGTGGGGACCAAGGAAGACATCGATACGGTCATGAAGCTCGGCATGAATCACCCCATGGGACCCCTGGCTCTAGCCGACCTGATCGGTCTGGACACGTGCCTTGCCATCATGGAAACCCTTTTCGCCGGCTTCAAGGATTCCAAGTACCGTCCCTGTCCGCTTCTGCGCAAGTACGTCGAGGCGGGGTGGCTTGGGCGCAAGACGGGCCGTGGCTTTTACCAATACTAAGAGTCTGGGACCAGTAGAATAGGACGGACACATGGATTTTGAACTGACCGAAGAGCAACGCATCATCCAGGAAACCGCGGCCAAGTTCGCCAAACGGGAGCTCGAGCCGGTTGCCGCTGAATTGGACGCCACCAAGAACCGTGACATTCTGAAGGCCAACCTTAAAAAGCTGGCCGAGCTGGGCTTCATGGGTCTCAATGTGGATCCTGAATACGGGGGAACCGGGGCCGGCGCCATGGCTTTCTCGCTTGCCATGACCGAGATCGGCCGGGCATGCGCATCGACGGCCGTGACGACTTCGGTCACCAACATGGTGGCCGAAGTCATCCAGACCGTGGGAAGCGAGGAGCTTAAGCAGAAATACATTCCGCCCCTGTGCAGCGGCGAGTACCCGGCGGGGAGCTTCGGTCTGACCGAGACGTGCGCCGGATCCGACCCGGCGGCCATGCGGACGACCGCCGTGCTCGAAGGCGATGAGTACATCCTGAACGGCGGCAAGATCTTCATCACCAGTGCCGAGTACGCGGGTGTCTTTGTCGTTTGGGCGGTTACCGACAAGGAAGCGAAGAAGGGCAAGGGGATCAGCATTTTCCTGGTCGAACCGTCGTTCCCCGGCTTCATCATCGGCAAAGACGAAACCAAAATGGGGCAGCACGGCTCGTGCACGAACGAGCTGATCTTCGAGAACTGCCGCGTTCCCAAGGAAAACATGCTCGGCAAGCTGAACGACGGCTTCCGCATTGCAGCCTCCGAGCTGGGCGGCGGCCGGATCGGCATCGGCTCCATGGCTCTGGGCATCGGCCTGGCCGCCATGGATTTCGCCACCAGCTACGCCAAGGAGCGCATCCAGTTTGACATGCCCATCGCCAACCAGCAGGCCATCCAGTGGATGATCGCCGACAACTACACCCGCCTCGAAGGCGCTCGGATGCTTCTGATGAAGGCGGGATGGCTCAAGGATCAGGGGAAGTATTTCGCCAAGGAAGCCTCCATGGCCAAGGTCATGGCCACGGAAGCGGCGAACAAGGCCTGTTACGATGCCATGCAAACGCTGGGTGGCTATGGCTACACACGGGATTTCCCGATCGAGCGGTACGCGCGGGATGTTCGGATCACGTCCATTTACGAGGGTACGAGCGAAATCCAGCGGTTGATCATCGCCCGGGAGCTGCTGCGCAATAAGTAGGGGCGCGGCATCTGCCTGGCGTAATGGATGGATAGGATATCGGTCAGTTACACGCAGCGTCTTGTTTTTATTGTTTTACTTTGGTAACCGTGTTAAGAGGGCCCTTCAACCCTAACGAGTGGAGGGCGCATCAATGATCAAGTTGGAATGCGGAGGCGACCTTTCGGAGCTGCGCATTCGGACTTTTGAAGGCCTGAATCTGACGGCTTTCCTGGATCATCTGTCCGCATGCGAGCAATGCCGCACATCCGAGAAGGAATTGATCAAGGAGTTGAATGAGCTCATCGGAGGCGAAAGCTGAGGGAGTTGCCGCATCGGGGCGGGCTTGAGACGCTGCTGCACCGATGCGGGTGAATCACGATCCCAGGGAGCACAAGGCCAGTCAAAGCCGTGTGCTCCCTTTTTTTGTGCGCTGAGAGGCATTGCCGTTCAAGGTGTTTGAGTGACGCGGCAGCGCCTCTCGCCGAAGCGCCGCGTGCTCTGCTGCTGGCTCACGCCAAGCTTCTCGGAGTATAGAGTTTAGGGGGATACTCTTCTGGTGTCTGCCGGGCCGGAGCTTTCCAGCGTCGACCTGCAGGGTGTGTAAGGCCAGTCTGAAACTCATCCACGCTCATCGATTTGTCCGTTGGATACTCAACGGTCAACCCGCCGACGGAATAGAGTACCCCCCGTTCTCCCTTTGCCGTGATCAGCCTTTTGCTCTGCTCTGGAATTGCTGTAATGATCCTGATTTTCAGTAGGTAATTACGCCGCCGCCGTAACGTCTTGCTGGTAGGTTACCGGAACCTCCATCTTGTTCATTCAGCCCAATTTGCCTTGATTTGATGTAAGGACTCGACACGAGGGGATTGAGCCCGAAGAGCACACAATTCAGGACACACTGGGAAGTGACAATTGACTGCTAGACACTGTGCAGAGTTGAGATGCGAGAAGCCCACGCCTTGCAAGATAAGAGGATGTCATGTAGGGTCGCTTGACCGTATACTTGCCTATCGGTAATCCAGGGGTATCCATCGATAGTTGTCGGTCCAGTTTGCTCGGCTGGATTTCTTCTCAGGGGCTGATTCCTTGCTTGCTGTGCTTCCACTCTTTCTCGCTCCTCGCGAAAGAGTCACATGACTGAACGGTGAGATCAAGGGTCGCTGGCAGCCCACTTTCTCTTTTTCTGTCGGAACGAGAACAGCTTCGTTCTCTCTGCCCGAGTAATATGCGTCTCCGTCACAGGCTTTCACGTTGGAGGAAGGCGATGAGTACTGCGACCCGCTTCCCACCTGGACTCGGTCGACCCTACGAGGAAACCAAGCGGATCGGTCGTGTTTTGGAGCTGATTCAGCTCATCACGATCGGTCCGAACCGCTACCGCAGACGTGACCTGGCCGAGCGATTCGAGATCAGTGAGCGTATGATCCAAAAGGATCTGGATCTGATCCGCAACGGCCTCAAGCTCGATCTCTCGCGATCCATGGAAGGCTACTGGTTCAAGGACCTGCCGCGTCTCCCGGCAGTTGGATTCACCTTTTCGGAAGCCATTTCACTGCTTCTGGCCGTGGAAGCGGCTGGCAGGATCTCGGGGGTTGAAGTCGCCGACCTGGAAGCCGCCATCGCGCGCATTCGCGGGCTTTTTCCCGCGGAATTCGCCACTCATCTGCGCGGAGTGAGCAAACCGGCACCCCTCTCGAAGCCAGTGTCGGGATCGCGTCGCGCCCAGATGCTGACCCTCCTCCAGCGCGCCCTGCTGCACCGATGCAAGCTTCGCATCCGCTACCGCACAAGCTCCAGGGGCGGCGCGGAGAGCCTGCGGGTCGTAAGGCCCTATCATCTGCTGGCTTACGTCCGATCATGGCACCTTATCGCCTATTGTGAACGGCGCAAGAAGGTTCTGACCTTCAAGGTTGATCGAATCCGGAAAGCGGAGGTTCTGAGCGAGCGGTACGCCATTCCGTCGGATTTCGACTTGGAAGACTACCTCGGCCTCGGCTGGGGACTCATGAACGGCCAGGGGGGAGAGCCGGAGGAAGTGGAGCTTCTCTTCGAGCCGGAAGCGGGGCGATGGGTGAGCGAGGAGCAATGGCACAAGAGCCAGCACACGGAAACCCTGGCGTCCGGGCAGGTCCGCTTCAAGCTGCACCTTCCCATCACGCCCGATTTCGTGAGCTGGATCCTCTATTACGGGCCTCGCGTTGAAGTCCTGAAGCCGGAAGCCTTGAGGGATCGCGTGGCGGACGAGCACCGCAGGGCCGCCCATCGCTATCATCCTGACGCGCCAAGCGCCAACACCCTAACGGGAGGAAATGAAAAATGATCTCGGAGCCGAAAGTGGACCTTTGCTTCAAGGTCATGGGAGCGAGGCTCCCCGTGGACCACGGATTCGCCCTCTACGGAGCGCTGAGCCGCGTGCTGCCCTCGGTGCATGAAGAGGAAGGGCTGGGGATCAGGCTCATTCGGGGGCGCTACGTCGGAGAGGGCATGCTCGACCTCGCCCCCCACTCGGACCTGGTGCTGCGTATCCCCGTGGGCCGCATCGGGACCTTCCTCGGTCTTTCGGGCAAGGCCCTCGATGTCCAGGGGTGCAGGCTGTCGGTGGGCGTCCCGGCAACGCGCGCCCTCATCCCGGCGTCCGTCCTCCACTCCCCGCTGGTCACCACCCGCAACGGCCACGACCAGCCGCGCTTCGAAGCCGAAATGCAGCACCAGATGGAGCGGATCGGAGCCCATGGCCGCCTTTCGATCGCCCGCCGCCGCACCTTCGCCGTCCACGGCAAACAGGTGGTCGGCTACTCGGTCCTCCTCTCGGAGCTGACCGCCGAGGAGTCCATCGCGGTCCAGGAGCACGGCCTCGGTGGACGCCGCAAAATGGGGTGCGGGTTTTTCGAGGCATGGAAGGAGTGAGTGGATCCTTTATGAAAAAGCATGAAACCTTGCTGGCAAAAACCAATAAAGCCTCAGAGCAGCTCTGGCCAGAAATGACACTGGTAGGTCACACTGAACAGGTCTTGAACGCTGCTGTTGTGATCCTGGACATCTTCAGGCAATCAGGGCCTCCCGAGGTAATTGAAAAGCATTGGCGCCGATTCTCGCAGCTGGTCGTTGTGGCAGCTGGGCTCCATGACATCGGTAAAGCCACGAACGTGTTTCAGGGCATGTTGACTGGTGACAATCTGCTGAGGAGAAAGATGCACCCTGTGCGTCATGAGGTTTTAAGTGCATTGCTCATAGCACACATGGAGAATCCTCTGGCAGCCTGGTTGCGCACAGCGCTACGGAACTGGGGAGAGAACTTCCATTGGGCCGTCAGTTGGGTGGCCGGCGGACACCACCTGAAACTACACAGAGACCAACCACACCTCAAGAAGGCAACAGATAGGCTGGTCAGGCTGCAGGGGGTCCCAAGGGAATATGTTTTCATGGGGGCTCATCCAGACCTAAGGGATATTGTTGGACTCACGGCAAAGTGGGGCCAACTCGAAGCAGATCTCCCAGAACTCTCCGATATCAGCATCTCACTGGATGAATTCGATGACGCAGGTCCATCCTTAGGCCTTATTGTAGATGGCTATGTCGAGCGTTCAGTGCAGCTCTCCTCAATCCTCTCTGAAGAGGAATCGGTTACCTAGATCGGAAGAGCACACGTCTGAACTCCAGTCACGAGTGGATATCT
>CALBZH010000686.1 GCA_937889795.1 uncultured Syntrophobacteraceae bacterium
AGATATCCACTCGTGACTGGAGTTCAGACGTGTGCTCTTCCGATCTTTTGCGCCGACCGTCTTGACCGGGGTCGAACGAAGGGCCAGCGTGATGCATGAAGAGGTGTTCGGCCCGGTGGTTCTGGTGAAGCGGTTTTCCGATATCGAAGCGGTGATTGGCGAAGCGAACGCGACACCGTACGGCTTGGCGGCCTATTTGTTCACGCGGGACCTTGGCGCGGCTCTCGAGTGGTCCGGCCGCCTCGACGCCGGGAGCGTTTGGATCAATGCCATCCATCAGGCCTATCCGGAGACACCCTTCGGGGGGATGAAGCAGAGCGGTCTGGGGCGCGAGAAATCAAGGTCGGGACTGGAAGAGTACACGGAGCTTAAGTCCTTGTACTTCTCCTATTGAGGTCAAGGCATCTGGAGTTTCCTATGATACCAATCGTGTGTCTGGTCGGAGCATCCGATTCGGGCAAGACCACCTTTTTGGAGCGACTCATTCCCGAGCTGTCGTCGCGGGGATATCGGGTCGGAACAATCAAGCACGACGCCCATGGCTTCGACATGGACCGCGAAGGAAAGGACACGTGGCGTCACCGGCGGGCGGGTGCATCCACCATTGCCATCAGCTCGCCGACACAGGTGGCTACCATTCGGGGGACTGCCATCGAAATGGAGCTTTCAGAAGTGGTGGCCCGGTATTTTTGGGCGGAAGATCTCGTCCTGGCCGAAGGCTTCAAACGGTCCCATTTTCCGAAGATCGAAGTCTTCCGCAAAGCGATCGAGCCAGCCCCCATTTGCGCAGCAGAAGACAATCTGCTGGCCTTTGTGACGGATGATCCGTTTGAAACCGATGTGCCGGTCTATGGCTTCGAGAGCGTGAGGGAGGTGGCAGATCTGATTGAATCGCGCTTTCTGAAGAATCGCAAGAAGGCGCGGGTTTCCGTTCACACTGACGGCAAGAAGCTTCCCATGAATGAGTTCGTTCAGGATTTCGTCGTCGGCACGGTGCAGGGCATGCTTTCCAGTCTAAGGGGGTGGAAGACCCCAAAATCGCTAAACATCAGCATCCAGTTTGGAGACGAGTAGGTGCTCACGGGAGCGATTCTGGCGGGCGGTCAGAGCCTTCGCTATGGACGAAACAAAGCCATCGAGCCTTTTCGCGGTGAGCGGATGATCGATCGTGCGCTGCAGTCCCTGCGCTCCCGCTGTGATCCATTGCTCGTGATCGCCAATGATTTGACGCCGTACTACGGGGTGAAGGCTCATCTGTTGCTGGACATCCGGCCTCGGCAGGGTCCACTCGGAGGGATCCATACAGCACTCTTCTTCAGTCCGCACGAATGGGTGCTCGTGCGGGCAACGGATATGCCCTTCCTGGCTCCCGGGCTTCTTGAGGCTCTTCTGGATCGCAGGGAGGGTTGTGATGTGGTCGTGCCACTCATGGGCGACCGCTACGAGCCTCTGAGCGCGCTCTATCGGCGCAGCTGCATTCCGGCCGTCTCGAGAGTGATCGAGAGCGGGAAAAGACAAGTCATCGCGTTTTACGATCGGGTGAAGGTCAACACGGTTCCCGAAACGATCTGGCGGGCTTTCGACCCTGAAGGGCTGAGCTTTCGAAATGTGAATACTCAAGATGATATGCGTGACCTCTCATGCATCTAGATGACGCCCGACAACTGGCGCTTGGTCATTGCCACACACTGGAGTCGGAGCGGATCCTGCTCGATATCGCCATGGGGCGGGTTTTGGCCGCGGGGATACAAGCCGAACGGGATGTTCCGGCATTGCCTCGTTCCCGATTCGACGGATATGCCGTGCGCAGTGGGGACCTCGTTGGAGCGAGCCCCGGGAGCCCTGTGATTCTGAGTGTATGCAGTTCCTTGATCGTCGCCGGGCACGCCGTGGATGTGGAGGTCCGGCGAGGCGAGTGTGTGCGTATCATGACGGGGGGCCTTCTTCCCGGCGGGGGCGATGCCGTTTTGGCTCAGGAATCGGTGAAGCTCGGCTCGGAAAGGCTGGAGGTTTCTGAACCCTGCTCCGCCGGGGACGGCGTCTTTCTTCCCGGCACGGATGCTCGCCAGGGCGAAAAGGTTCTGGACGCCGGTGACGTCTTGACCCCAACCCTCATGGCGCTCGCTGCTGGCCTCGGCTTGCGCGAGGTGTCCGTTGTCCGGAGGCCGAAGGTCGCCATTCTATCGACTGGTGACGAGGTCCAGGAGCTTGGGGAGCCCTTGGGAGGGATGTTCATGCCCAGCAACACGCGCTATCTCCTGGCATGGTCGGTCTGCCAACAGGGGGGGCAGCCGTTCCACTTGGGGACGGTCAGGGATGAGCCCGCGGTGATCGCGGCAAAGCTTGCTGAGGCAGACGCGGATCTTGTGATCAGCACGGGGGGAATGGGGCAGGGAGATCGGGATTTCATCCTCAAGGCTTGGGAGATGCTCGGGATTCGCCCCCTGTTTTCGGAGCTGAGACTGTCACCCGGAAGACGCTCGGCAATGGGTGTCGGGAAGAATAGAGCGCTCTTCTGTGGTCTTCCCGGGAGTCCTTGGGGTGCCCAGGTGGTTTGCAGCGAAATTGTCTCACCCATGCTCAGGAGCATGCAGGGGGTGAGGGGAGTGGAGCCGTTCAGCGTTAAGGCCAGGCTCACGTGCCTGGCGAAAAACAGAACAGACGGCTTCAAGGCCATCCGGGGGACACTTGAGCTCACAGAGGGCGAAGTGCGTTTCTGTCCATCGGCGGGCCAGAAGGGATCCCGGTTTTCAGGACTGAAGACTGAGCCGGCTTATGCCCTTATCGAGGCAGGGAGAACGGAGGCGAAAGCCGGTGAATGGGTTCTGGCTCGGCTTCACGATTTCCCCTTGCTTGCTTCGCCTTTGTTCTCGGTGGTAAAGTGAACAGAAATGACCAGATCAGTAGAGCCAGCGTCATTTGCGAGCCCGGAGCCTGATACCTGGTGGTCAGCTTACGGATAGAGAGGTCAGAATGCTCAAA
>CALBZH010000687.1 GCA_937889795.1 uncultured Syntrophobacteraceae bacterium
ATCCGCAGGGCGATGCGTCTCTAGCCATTAATTCCGGAGATACTTCTCGTATGCCACGTCAAACCGATCTCTGGCTCCCGATGGCAAGCGCAGTTGGTACTCCGTGCCAGGCGGCACTTGGTCGTGGAGCAAAGAGGGGTTGAGCTCCCGAATCTCTTTCACCGGGACGTCCAACCACTTGGCCACCTGGCGGAGCTCAAGAGGTGAGCTCACCCAAATGGATTCACAGTCGAATACCTGGAGCCCGTTGTCTTGTTGCGGCGGGTCACAGGATTCGAGGTCGCGGGCAGTGCGAATGGCCGCCAGGACTTTCGGCACGTAATGCCGCGTCGTGGAGGGCAGGGCTTTCTTGCCGTAGAGCTTCCAAAAGTCGAGCGTCTTGTGCTTTCTTACTGCGCGCGACACGTTGGGCTCGCCTGCATTGTAGGCGGCAAGGGTCATCGGCCATGACTGGTACCGCTCATAAAGGGTCTTGAGGTACTGGGCTGCAGCCTCGGTGGATTTCACGGGGTCGAAGCGTTCGTCGACCCATCGGTCCACTCTGAGCCCGAAGGAACGGGCTGTGCCAGGCATGAGCTGCCAATAGCCACCAGCACCCCTCGAAACGGCCTTCCCTTCAAACCTGCTTTCTACTATAGCGAGATAGACCATTTCGGCCGGTACGCCGTGGGACTCGAGAATGTCGGTCATTGCTGGAACAAGAGGTCGAGATCTCTCGTAGGCTTCCATAAAGGTGTCACGGTCCTGACCTTTGTAATCCTCGACGTACCTGGTTACTACCGGTTGATTGGAGACATGGATGTCGAACCCATTGTTCCATCGTCCAGCAGGGGAAGCAGGGGGTGTTGCGTGAGGCGGGGATACGGATGCAATCATGAAGGGCACATCGACCGAAGAAAATGCTGCCTCATCGATCGAGGAGAATATTGCCCAATCGCCCAGCTGATGCTCCGTGGTTGCCTCGGATGTTCCGGTGAGAAAGGTGAAACATAGAAACAACGGAAGGGTGGCGCACAGCGTTATACGCCACAGTTTGGTGGTTGCTTCCCCCAGCTGGAGCCTCCAGAATCTGGAATCTGGCACCATACTGGTTCTCCTTATCTTGTCAAAGAAAATCACATCGCCCTCGCGGTCATCCCGTAAGAGTTAAGGATGGTTTCCTTCTAACAGCTTTGCGCAGAGGGAGGCAAAGGCAGTAAGGTGCCTTTTGAAAGGGTTAGGCAAGATTATTCCGGATTTGACCGAGAATGTCGGTCCACAGGGATCTATCCGGGTTTATATGTGAAAATGCATACAATTCAGGAGGGGCTGATCGAGTAAAGTCGACTGTTTTAGGGCGTTTTGGGGTGGCTATGGTCACGGTGATTCGTGTGAAAAAAATCCAATCGAGGATGTATAGAAATCGCTGTTTTTCGTTATTTTTCGCCATCTTCCAAAATGGATGGAAGAGGGTGCTGCCCGTTCTGGGGCGCCGGCGTCCTCCGAGAGGACACGGCTTTGCGGCGAGGCGATTGGAAGTCGTGCTCCGTGAGACTTCGTTGAACGATTCACCTCCGAGGGTTGATGACGGTTCTCCCCTGACTGGGATGGTTCTTGCATAAAAGCTCGGAAAATATGGCCTGCTGAGGCAGGTATGTCTTCAGGAGGCCGACGTCGATGGAGAGTCCTCGCAAGGTGGGTACAACGCGGCGCCGATGCGGTTGGCAAGGACGACTGTGGATCTGCAGGCATCCGAAGAGGGCAGGGGATAAGCGCAGAAGATGGATGGGCCTGTCTGGGAAGGAATGTGCATGGAGAAACGCCAATTCAAGAGAGTCGTTTTTCGGACTGAAGCGATTGTTCATTATGGAGACAAAACGTTCACGGGAGAGGTAACCGATCTCAGCTTGAGGGGGATGTTTGTGAGGTTGCCCCTGGACATTCCCTTGGGTCAAGCCGTCAAAGCTAAGATCTTGCTGTCAGGATCCACATCAGAGCTTTCCATTCAAGTCGACGGGATCGTCGTGCGCCATCAAGGCGAGAACGGAATCGGCATAGAGTTCCATGAAATGGACGCGGATTCCTTCGTCCACCTGCGCAATGTCGTCATTTACAACTCCGGCGATGCAGCACAGGTCATGGATGAATTCATGAATTTTATGAAGCCGAGTCAGCAAGGTGAATAGGCGGTGAGCTGTCGAGATCCTCAGTCGCTGTAGTTCCGGAGCCCGCTGACGGTTGCAGCATCCAGGGCACTCACGATCCCAAGGACCAGTCTCAGCGTGCTCACGTAGTCTTCGACATGGAGCACGCTCTGCGGTGTGTGAATATACCGAGCCGGCACTCCGAGCACAATGGTCGGGACACCGCTGGCATGAAGGTGGATCATCTTGGCGTCCGTTCCACCGCTCTTGCGCACGGCCAACTGCGACGGAATACCGAGCTGCTTGGCGACATCACAGGCAAGGTCCACAAACTTTCGATTCAAAATGGCCGAGGGGTCTAAGATACGGATCTGAGGTCCCTTGCCAAGAATTGCCTGACGCTCATCCTCGGGAATTCCCGGGAAGTCGTCCGCGGGGGTGCCCTCGAGGACGATGGCGGCATCCGGATTGGCTTCATTTGCCGCGGGCTGTGCTCCCCGTGTCCCAATCTCTTCTTGGACCGTTCCGACCCCCAGCACCTGGTTGGGATGCGGGACTCGGTCCAAGCAGCCCAGCGTCAGAATCGTCAGCGCCAAACCGACCCGATTGTCAAAGGCCTTCCCTAACAGGTAGCAGTCTTTCTTCATTGCCAGGACGGGCGTATCCGGCACAACCGTGTCTCCAAGCCTGATTCCGAAGAATTCCTCAACTTCCATCGCCTGCTCGGCGCCCACATCCACGAACATGTCCTCGAGCTTCATGACCTTTTCACGCTCGCCTTCCTGCAGGAAGTGCGGCGGTTTGGCGCTGATGACCCCTGGGATCTCTTCTCCGGCTCGGGTCAGGATTCGAACGCGCTGCGCGAGGAGCACATGAGGCCACCAGCCACCGAGGGGCGCAATCTTGATGAGTCCGCTTCGGGTAATGGATTGGACGACAAAGCCCACTTCATCCATGTGAGCGGTGACCATGATGCGCGGAGAGGTTTCCGTCCCTTCCTTGCGGGCGAAGACGTTCCCGAAACGGTCGGTCCACGTGGGCAGCTTCACCTCGTTTTTGAAAATACGGCGAACGGCATGCTCGGTGCCTGGTGCCCCGTGGGCTTCGCTCAGTCTTGAGAGCAGTCGGACAGCCAGCTCACGATCGATGGTGTAGGGGTCTAAGGCCATGGATCGATGGTCTCCTAAATGGGCTTGCCGGTCCATTTCACTGGTTTCTGGCTTAGGCATGACTCAGATGGCGCACCAAGGCAGCGCCAGGTTGCTGGCTGATTCATCGTGCAGGGCGGCGGGGAGTCATTCCCCGGTTCCGTCGGAAAACCGGTCAGCCCAAGATCTTCTTGATGGCGGCCAGCAGCTCTTCTGCCTCGGGGGGCTTTTCGATATAATCGGTTGGCTCCGGAAGGACCTGCCCTTCGTACTCGTCGAGCAGCTTGTTGGAATGGTAGAAGGTCTTCTTCGCCAGGGCTGAAACGACAATAACGGGGATCTTCTGAAGATCGGGATCTTTCTTAAGGCCACGATAAAGGAAGATCCCGCTCTCTTTCGGCATCATGACGTCCATGATGACCAGCGAAGGCTTGTTGCGCTTGGCGACTTCAAGTCCCTGTTGCCCGTCTTCGGCGGATATGGGCTTGTAGCCGTTGGTTTCGAGCAGGGTTGTCATAAAAACGCGGATATCCAATTCGTCGTCGACTACCAGGACTTTCTTTGCCATAACTCCATCCCTCCAGGTTCATCACGGGCAACATTCGTAAATTCGATTCCCTCAGCCAGGGTGTCGGGTGTCTGGTTTCGGGTATCAGGGAGAGAGGCGCGAAGCCGTTAGACTGTAGCCGGAACACTGAACACTGAAACCAACGGTCTCGAATGACACGCTGAAGCGCCTCACTGGCTCAGTGCATCTTTCCCGGCAGCGTGAATTGTTTGGCCGGGTTCCTGATGGCCATCACGTGGCAATGGGCGTAACGCGAGACGTTGGCAACCGTGCTTCCGTGGACCAGTCGGTCTTGCTCGGCTTTCCCGAGGGCTCCCATAACGATGAGGTCAGCCTGCTGGCTCTTAGCATATCGGACAATTTCGATGTCGGGAGCTCCTCCCCGAACAACAAACACGTAATCGGAGAACCCTCCCATGCGACTCTCGTACGTCTCCTTGAGCTGCTTGAGGGCGATTTCTTCGACGTCTTTGTCGAAAAAGGCCTGACCGTGCTGCGATCGCTCGGGTGGAACGTGCTCGTCGACAATATTGCGGTTGTAGGTAAAGGGAGAATGAGGCACATGCAGGATATGCAGCTTGGCGTTGTACTTCTTGGCCAGATTGAGGGCGTGCAGAAAGGCGATGTTGGCGTCTTCCGAGAAATCGGTGCAAAACAGGATGTTCTTGTACTCCACCATGAAAGCCTCCCTGTGTTGTGCATGGACATTTCCAACAACGGTGCTGAACCGGATCACTCACAAAAAGCCACGGATTGAGCAAGATTGGAAGGAAAAAGTGCACGAGGGGTCCAGCACCCCAAAAACAGAATGCAACGGCCCTGGGGATCTTGTTGACAGCGCCCCCCGGCGTCGGTATAAGAAATACGTATATTCAGGGTAATCGAGCTTTCTGAAAAGGACGATTGAAATCATGCCAGACGGAATACCACCTCTGCGAGACGGTTGTGCTTGCTCCTACGGCTATCGCAGGCGGTCTGTCCTGGCAAGTTAGGGCCTGCATGTAGGGGTCGTGGACAGATCGCAAACGGGTTTGTCCACGGCTTGTTTTTTTTGGAGAGGCCGTGGTTTTTTGACCACGGCTTTTTTTGTCGGCGGTAAACCGTGAGGGGACAAGGGAAAGGAGACGCCATGTCGAGAGTCGGGAAGCGTGGGGAAGGGTGCGGGAGAATCTGGGTCGTAGCGCTGGTAGCCATCGGGGTGCTGATCGCGGCAGGCAGAGTCTGGGCTGCGGAGCCCTATAAGATCGGGGCTGTCTTTTCCGTCACGGGCCCCACGTCTTTTCTCGGTGAGCCCGAGAAGAAGACGGCTGAAATGATCGCCGAGGAAGTCAACAAACAAGGGGGAATCAACGGTCACCCCCTCGAGCTCATCGTGGTCGATGACGAGAGTGACGCCACCAAATGCAACATCGCCGTGAAGAAGCTTCTCAAACAGAGTGAGGTTCCGGTCATCATTGGTCCCAGCGGAAGCGGTCAGAGTCTGGCCGTTGTCGGTGTGGCCGAGGAAGCGCAGGTGCCGTTGATCTCCTGTGCGGCCAGCTACAAGATCGTGACCCCCATCGAGAGTCGCAAATGGGTGTTCAAGGTTGCGGGCTCGGACAGCCACGTGGTGGGGAAATTGTATGATCATATGAAATCCAAAGGGATCAAGAAGATCGCCGTCATGTCCGCAAGCGACGGCTTTGGAGGGAGCGGCCGTGAGGAGCTGCTGCGGCTTGCTGGCGAGAACGGTCTCGAAGTGGTTGCGGATGAGCGCTACAATCCACAGGACACGGACCTGTCGGCTCAGCTCACCAAGATTCGCTCCGCCCAGCCCCAGGCCATCGTCAACTGGTCTACCGGCCCGACCCAAATTCTCGCGGTCAAGAACTGGCGAGACCTCGGGATGAGCTCCATTCCCCTCTACCAGAGCCACGGATTCGGGAGTCGTAAGAATCTGCAGCTTGCCGGCGAAGCTGCCGAGGGGGTTTTGCTCGCACTGGCCCGCGTGAACGTGGGGCCGCTGCTTTCAGACCAGGACCCCCAGAAGAAAGTGATCATGGAGTACACGAAAGCTTATGAGGAGCGCTTTAAGGAGCCCATCTCCTCCTTCGGCGGTCATGCATGGGATTCCATGCAGCTCGCTATTGCGGCCCTGAAGGCAGTTGGTCCCAATCCAGCAAAGATCCGGGATTTTCTGGAAAACACGAAAGGGTTTGTGGGACAGCATGGCATTTTCAACTTCTCGGCCCAAGACCACAATGGATTGAGCAAAGACGACCTACTGATGGTCGTGGTCAAGAAAGGAGACTGGGCGCTGGCCCAGTAGCCATTTCGGATGTTCGGAAAGTGCTGGCGCTCGACTGCTGTCGGGCGCCTTTTTTGTCCGTTGGTGTTGACTTCACCAGCCGCATGCCCCTAGAATCGCTCGTTTTGAGTCTGTCCCTGAAAGGAGGCGTTTGACCGCATCGTGGTGGGAAGCAGCTTGGGAACCGACTTTCTCCAATATGCCATCAGTGGCCTGACGATCGGTGTGATCTATGCCCTGGTGGCGATCGGTTACAACATTATCTACAACGTGACCGAGATCATCAATTTTGCGCAAGGCGAATTCGTCGTGCTCGGGGCGCTGACCGCTGTCTTCTTCGTGGGGTCTCTTCACCTGCCCATCTACCTGGCGTTTCTGGCCGCAGTCGTCTGCACCGGCTGTCTCGGGCTGCTGATGGAGCGCTTCGTCATCCGAAAGGCTCGGCAGGCCAGCGTCCTGTCGCTCATCATCATCACCATCGCCCTCTCGATTATGCTCAAAGGGACGGCCATGCTGTGCTGGGGGAAAGACCCCTACAGCCTGCCCAGCTTCAGCGGGGGAGGACCGGTCATGATCGGGGGGGCGGCCGTACAGCCCCAGGCCTTCTGGATCATCGGGGTGAGCGCACTCGTCGTGCTGGGGTTGACGCTGTTTTTTCACCGCTCTGTCTACGGCAAGGCCATGCTGGCCTGCGCGGACAACCCCAACGCGGCTCGCATGGTTGGAATTCCGGTTCAACAAATGGTGCTCCTGTCCTTCCTGCTCAGCGCGGCTATCGGTGCCGCAGCCGGGGTGATCATCACGCCCATTTCTCTCATGGAATACGATCGGGGCGCCCTGCTGGGGTTGAAGGGGTTCGGCGCGGCCATTCTCGGCGGGCTTGGGCAGTTCGTCGGGGCGCTGGCGGCTGGGATCATCTTGGGGCTTGCGGAGTCGTTTTGCGCGGGTTACCTCTCCTCGGGCTACAAGGATGCCGTGGCCCTCGTGCTGCTCCTGCTGGCGCTCTTTTACAAACCGGAAGGACTCTTCGGCAGCGGTGAAGCCGCCAAGCTGAAACGGTTCTAGTCGAGGACCCATGACCTCATGAATAGAAAAGACTGGTGGATCCTGCTTGGAGCATCGGCTGCACTCGGAGCTTTCCCATGGCTGGTTCTGCCGTTCAAGGCGGTTTCCCACTACATCGACGTCATGGTGTTTGCGGGGATCTTCACCGTGGTAGCTCTGGGACTCTCGATGCTGATGGGATATGCCGGGCAGATTTCCATGGCCCAGGCGGCTTTCTTCGGCGTTGGAGCTTACACATCGGGGATTCTGACGTCCAAGTTCGGCTGGCCGCCTTTGGCTGCCGTTCCCATGGGGATGGTGCTTTCGGGCGGTGTCGCATGGCTCGTGGGGATTCCGGCGTTGCGATTGAAGGGCCATTACCTTGCCATGGCAACGCTCGGCTTCGGGGTCATCGTCCATATCGTCCTGTCCGAAGAGGTCGAATGGACGGGGGGGCCCTCGGGGCTGATCAATATTCCGAGCCTGCGCATCGGGCCGTGGAAGGTCTCGAGCGAGATCAGCTGGTATTACCTGGTTTGGGTGATTGCCTTTCTCTGCCTCGTCTTCTGCTTTCATATTCTCCATTCGAGAGTCGGGAGAGCCTTGCGTGCGATCCATGAAAGCGAAGTGGCCGCGGAGTCCATGGGGGTTCCGACCGCTCGGTACAAGCTGCAGGTGTTCGTGCTCGGGGCGGCTTTCGCAGCACTGGCTGGGAGTCTTTATGCGCACTACGTCCAGTTTCTCACGCCGAGCTCCTTCAATCTCATGTGGTCCATCCGGTTCGTGCTGATGGTGATGATGGGCGGGATGCAAAGCCTGTGGGGGGCATTGCTCGGGACGATCCTTCTCACGTTCGTTGGTAACGAGTGGCTGCACGTCTTTGCGGAATTCGAAGTTTTGGTCTATGGTGCCATTCTGCTGGTGGTGGCGCTGTTCCTGCCCCAAGGGCTGGTATCTCTGGTGAAACGGCATGTCTCATAGAGGGCCGATGACGGAATCGTCCGGAAGCGTGGCCGGTCAGGCGGCAACGGCAGCACCTGCTGAAACCTCCGCTGCCCCTCTCCTGGAGCTGCAGGATGTTGCCATGCAGTTTGGGGGCGTTGCCGCGCTCAAGGGGATCAGCTACTCCGTCGGAGAAGGCATCATTCAAGCGGTGATCGGTCCCAATGGAGCCGGAAAGACAACGCTGTTCCACTGCATCAGTGGTCTGCTCCACCCCACCTCCGGATCGGTCGTGTTCAACGGTCGTGTCATCACCGGCATGGTGCCGCACGAAATTGCACGCCTGGGGATCTCGCGCACCTTCCAGCACGTGGCGATCTTCCAGCACATGACCGTGCTGGAGAATGTCACGATCGGCAGGCACCCCAGAAGTCGATTCGGTTTTCTTAGTGCAGGGCTGCGCCTTCCCGGAATGAGGCGTGAGGAGCGGCAGATTCAGGAGGCTGCTCGAGCTTATCTGGACTTCGTGGGACTCGGGGACGACGCGGGCTTTGCGGCCGGAGGACTTCCCCTGGGGAAGCAGAAGATTCTGGAGATTGCGCGAGGACTGGACATGCGTGAAACCGAGGAGCTGGGGGAGTTGATCCAGCGGATTCGGGGGACTGGAGTGACGGTCATGCTGGTGGAGCACGACATGAATCTCATCATGGACATCTCGGACCGGATTCTGGTCCTTTATTACGGAAACTACCTCGCTACGGGGACCCCTGCGGAAATCAAGGACAACCCCGCCGTGGTGGAAGCTTATTTGGGACAAGGGGGATGAAGCTCCGGGCTTCAGGACCCCTCGGGTGACAGATGCTGACGGTTAAGAGTGTTCATACCTACTACGGGAATATTCATGCCCTCAAAGGCGTTTCCCTGCACGTACGGTCGGGTGAAATCGTCACGCTCATCGGCGCCAACGGCGCCGGCAAGAGCACTCTGGTGAACACCATCTGCGGAATGGTAAGGCCCCGGAAGGGGAGCGTCGAGCTCGACGGAGTTGCGATCACGGCTCTGCCCGCCGAGGAGATTGTGCGCAAGGGAATCGCCCTTGTGCCCGAGGGGCGGCAGATCTTTTCCACGCTCTCGGTTGCGGACAATCTGGTTATGGGCGGTTTCCTGCATCGGCGGGATAGTCGCCAAGTGAGCGGCGATATGGAGCGCATGTACCGGCGCTTTCCCATTTTGGAACAGCGCAAGCATCAACTAGCGGGCACTTTGAGTGGCGGGGAG
>CALBZH010000688.1 GCA_937889795.1 uncultured Syntrophobacteraceae bacterium
GTGAATGCAGGAAGTGCGGAATGTACGACCACCAGATACGATAATGCTCCTGGAGCTCAACGGAATCCCCGAACATCGCACGCTGGGATTCCATCCACTTTGCCGAGATGGTCTCGGAGTCAAGCTCGCCCTGCTCGCGCCGGGCCGTGTGCAGGGCGTCCTCGAAGCGATTCATGCTCACCTGCCGAAAGACGGTCGCGAAAATATCCTCGAGCTTGCTGCAAAGCAGCGCCATCTTCTCCGTCGGCGTCGTCAGTTTCTGAATCATGTCCCTGAAGACCAGCATCTCCCCGAAGACGGACGCCGTCTCCGCGGTCGTAAGCGGGGTGGACGCGTTAAAGAAGCCCTGCTGGGAGGCCAAGACTTGGTGGACGCCGTGCCCGAGCTCGTGGGCAAGCGTCATCACGTCGCGATGTGTCCCGTTGAAATTGAGGAGCACGTAAGGGTGTGCGGAAGGGACCGTCGGATGCGAGAAAGCCCCACTGCGCTTGCCTGGTTGAACCGGTGCGTGGATCCATTGCTCGTCGAAGAACCGCTTGGCGATGCGGGCCATCTCGGGGGAGAACGCTGCGTAGGCTTCCAAGACCTTCTGCCTTGCCTCTTCCCAGCTGACCTCCTGCCTCGGTAGGCCCGGAAGCGGGGCGTACCGGTCGTAGTCGTAGAGAATTTCGTAACCAAGCAGCCGACGTTTAAGGCGGTAATAGCGCTGAACGAGGTCATAGCGCGACGTGACCGCGGCAACGAGGGCGCTCACCATGGCGTCGTCGGCTTCATTGCTCAAGTTTCGAGCGCGCAGCCAGTGGGGATACTTGCGGAGGCGGTCGACAATGGCTTTGTCGAGGACGATCGTGTTGAAGATGTGGTTGAGGATGTGGAGGACGCTCTCCAGACCCCCAGTGAGATCCTCCGCCGCCTGCCGTCGGGTGTCGCGCTCAGGCTGATAGAGGTCGGACAAAACCTCGGGCTCGGTACGCAGGCCTCGACCGAAGCGAAGCGCGCCCAGTACCTTGTCAAACAGGGTCGTCCATGAGGCTGCGCCGGTCGGCTCCTTTTCGGCGAGCACGCGCTCCTCGGGCTCGCTCAGCAGGTGGGGTCTGTAACGCCGAAGTGATGTCAGGTGGTGGCGGTAACCATCCAGGACGGGGTTGGCCAGGACGGTATTGGAGGCCGTCTCTTCCACGTGAGTCCATTCGAGCTCAAAAAACAGCGTTTCCCGCTGGATGCGGCTGTAGAAGACCTGGACGTCCTGCCATAGCGCACTTGCCGCGGCGTCGTCCGTTCGGGTCGCAAAATGAAGGTAGCCGAAGGCTAGCAGACGGTGACATCGTTCCTGGATTGCTTCCAGCTCCCGGACGGCGTCCCTCAATTGCTCGGGTGAAAGGGTGCCGACCTTTCCTCGGTACGAGTTGGCAAGAACCTCTGCTCGTTTTTCGCACCAGGACTTGTCGGCCGCGAATTGAGGGTCTTCGGGACCCAGATACAGGTCGCTCATGCGCCAGACAACGTTTGCCGCGGGTGTGCTGTTCATGATGACTCCATGTACGCAATTCTAGGTCAAGGTGTGCCGTCGTTTTGCAGGAAGGCCCGGTTTGGAACGAACATCTTGCCGGGGTTCAGGATGTTCAGCGGATCGAGAGCTTGCTTGATCCGCCACATGGCATCGTAGCCTTCCCGGCCGACTTCCCATTGAAAGAAGGGTGATTTAGCGATCCCGACGCCGTGCTCTCCCGACAGGGTACCCTCCAGATCGAGCACCGTCCGGAAGAGCTCCTCAACCGCTTGCTCGGCGCGGTCGAGCTCCCCGGGGTCGCTTCGGTCCAACATGATATTCGTGTGGATGTTGCCGTCTCCCGCGTGGCCGAAGCAGACGATGAGGAGCTCGTAACGAACGGCCAACGCCTGGACAGCCCGAATAAGCTGTGGGATGCGCGTTCGGGGAACCGTAACGTCCTCATTGATCTTGCCGGGCTTGAGCTGTCTCAAGGCAGGAGAGATGGAGCGGCGCGCTAGCCAGAGCTGATCCCGTTCGGCTTCTGAATCGGCGATCTTCGTTTCCGATGCGCCGCACCGGCGGCAGATGGAGACGATCCGCTCCATCTGCTGATCCAAAGCGCATGCGGGCCCGTCGACTTCAATGAGGAGCAGAGCTTCACTCTCAACGGGCAGACCGATGCGGAGATAGTCCTCGACCACCCTGACCGTGGCCTGATCCATGAGCTCCAGAGTCGAAGGAACGATTCGCTGCCTGATGATTTCCGATACCGCTTGTGCCGCTCCCTCGATATCAGCGAAGACGGCGAGCATCGTTCGCTCGCTTTCCGGTGCGGGAATGAGTCGCAGCACAATCTCCGTGAACACGCCGAGTGTTCCCTCGGAGCCCACAAGGAGTCTGGTCAGGTCGTACCCCACCACTCCTTTAACGGTCCTGGTCCCCGTGCGAAGAGGCTCCCCCGTTGGCAGGACAACCCGGAGACCGAGCACATAATCGCGCGTCACCCCGTATTTCACCGCCTTCGGACCTCCCGCGCACATGGCCACGTTGCCGCCTAGAGTCGAAAACGGCAGGCTTGCGGGGTCTGGAGGATAATACAGCCCGAGGGTACGAACGGCTTTTTGAAAATCCCCCGTTACGACTCCGGGCTGCACGACGGCCAGCATGTTGTCTTCGTCGATCGCAAGGATCCGATTCAGCCGTCGGAGCACCATCACGAGGCCGCCGCCTTCCGGGATCGCCGCTCCGACCATTCCGCTGCCCGCGCCTCTGGGGAATACGGGAAACCGATGACGATTGGCCAGCTGAAGCAGTGCCGCTATCTCCATCTCGTTTCCCGGAAACGCGACGCATTCGGGCATCGCGTGGAGCTTACTGGCATCGTAACCGTAGCAGTAGCAATCCTCGGGCTTCGTGAGGACGTTGGTCTCACCCACAATTCCGGCTATTTCGGTGAGGGGCAGTCTCGATTGGGTCATGGGGCTGATCCGTGGAGCCTATAGGCAAGCTCACTGTTTCAGGTTGTCAGGTGCGGGGTCTGTCACATTCTCAGTGTTTCGTTTCCTCTCCTGACGAAAAGCGCCTGAACGACCTCGAGGGAAGAAAGCTATTCTCAATGGATTCGTTGAATCATCCGAAAAAGCGGGTGAAGCGCAAGCACATTTCCCGTCCGGTCCCAGAGAATAACGTGTCAGTGATCGTGGTGAGCACCATACAATGACGCAAAGTCGATGTCGAGAGGCGCCGATTTCGATCGACGTTTGCCCAGCGAATGAAGCACTGTATGGCCCGTCGGCGGGAGCGCGTCACTTGACCCAATAGGCTGGCTATGTTAATGCCTCACCACAACATGGTCAATAATCCAGGATGGTTATGGCAGATAGGTGGGTTGAGGGTAAACCGAGAATCCTGATTGTCGACGACGACGTCGGGGCCAGGGAGTCGCTGGAACTCATCGTCGAGGACCATTTCGATTGTCTTTCCGCCGAGGACGGGGCCCGCGCTTGTGAGCTTGTGCGCAAAAGCCCATTCGACCTGGTGCTGCTTGACATCACGATGCCCAAGATGAGCGGCATTGAAACCTTAAAGCATATCAAAATCCTCAATCCTTCGATCGAAGTCGTGATGGTGTCGGCCGTGGATCGCGCCGGTGAAGCGGCCGCCTCAATCAAGGCGGGCGCTTTTGACTATGTAACCAAGCCCTTCGAGCCGGATCACATCCTCCAGACCATTCAGGCGGCTTTGGAGCATCGCTATACCTGTGCCCAGGAAGACTCTGCGGCCTGGTCAATCGGCGAGGACCGATTCCGAGCGGGCGATGTGACGATCATGAGCATCTCGAAAAAGATGCAAGCCACATTCCGATTGGTGGAGAAAGTGGCTTGCACGAACAGCAATGTGTTGATCACGGGTGAGAGCGGGACCGGCAAGGAGCTGATTGCACGGGCGATCCACGCAGCGGGGCCGCGGGCGCAGCACCCCTTTGTGGCCGTCAACTGCGCCGCGATTCCCCCTGAGCTCATGGAAAGTGAGTTCTACGGGCACGAGAAGGGGTCGTTCACAAGCGCTCATGCCCGGAGCATCGGAAAGCTGGAGCACGCCTCAGGCGGGACAATCTTTTTCGACGAGATTCCGAGTCTCCAACTGGAGCTGCAGGCGAAGCTCCTCCGGGTGCTTCAGGATCGTGCGCTCACGCG
>CALBZH010000689.1 GCA_937889795.1 uncultured Syntrophobacteraceae bacterium
GGTTGGCCCCCGGAAGAGCGCGATTTTGTCGACGTTTCGGAAGCCTTGCTCTTCCTTGAAGCCAATGCGCTCGGGATCGATGCCGAGCAGACGAAGCAAGGGGGCAGCGTACGCGAAGCCGCTTTCGACGATGAGTCCGTCGATGGCTTCCGGATGGGTTGACGCCAGCTCGAGAACGGAGGCGCTGCCGAGGGAGCGTCCCATGAGGATGAATGGACCCGAGTAGCCGCGCTCGGTGAGGAGGTGGCGTGCGAAATCGAATATGGCCTGGCAGTCGGCCATCATCGCCGTCACCGTGGGGCTGCCCGAAGACCGGCCGTAACCCCGGTAGTCGACCGGGAAGAAGTTGATGCCCATGCGGTTGTAGACGGGGCCCATGTCGTCGTAATCGGAGACGATTTCGCCGTTGCCGTGAAAAAAGAGGAGGGTCGGCGCGGTCTTCGATGTCGCGTGCACTCGCCCGCCGATCCGCACGCCATCACCGACGTCGATGAGCACGTCTTCGGCTGGGATGGTGCTGATCACGCTGCTCCATTCGGGGCGAGGATGGAACAGGCGTTCGAGAACGAATGGCTGGTCGAGGGCAGCGTAGTCGGCGTGACGAGGTGTGCTCACGGGTTGGCTCCTTATAACGGCATCACAGGATGCCGCGCTCCTTTAGAACGTGAGTCGTCGTGATCTCTGTTCGGCGGACGTAAAGGGCCGTCGTGCTGCTGAGGGCATGTCCCAGAAGGTCGCGCACCATGGAAAGGGGTACGCCGGCTTCCAGGAGCTCGATGGCTCGGGTGTGGCGCAGGATGTGGGGGTGCGAAAGCTCCCGTGGAATTTCGGCTTCTTCAGCCCGGCGATAGAATTCGCGGCGGAAGTTCCCCGGGTCGAGGGCGAAAACCCTGCCGCGCATCATGGGGAATTCGTCGAGGTACCGCAGCAGTTCCCGAATCAGCTCGGCGGGCACGGGAATGGACCGGAGGACCTGTCGGTCCGTTTCTTCGTCGAGGACGGCAATGTGGACATGGGCGTCTCCGAAGTCGATATCGGTCAGGTCGTTGATGCTCAGGACTTCACCAATGCGCGCCCCCGTGTGGCGCAGGAACAGAAAAGCCAGCCAGTATCGGCCCCTGACCCTTCGGATGTACGCGGTTGGAGCGGAGTCGCGCCAGAGCCGGAATGCTTCCGTGAGTCGATCGATCTGGGCTCGATCCAGGGAAGCGAAACGACTTTCTGAAACGGACTGTCGCTCAACCTGAATGACGATGCGTCGTCGCATGAAAACCCTCCCGCCGGCCGTTCGACCGGAATACAAAAGTATATATAGTGCTTGATGCCCACGTCTGTCTATTGGGAGTGGAAGCCATGCCAGAGGATTTTCCGGTTCGCGGACCAGTTCAGGGTGGTCAAACGGATCGTTTTCCTTTAAAAGGGACCTCGTCAAACCCACACACGGAAGGGATTGCGCTGCAATGCATGATCCTGTCATCGTCGCCCTGATCATTGTTGTCGTCGCGCTGATCTTTGATTTCACCAACGGAGCGCACGACAGTGCCAATGCGATCGCCACGGTCGTTTCGACGAAGGTGCTCTCCCCCAAGACCGCCGTCCTGATGGCGGCACTCTTGAACTTCGTGGGGGCGCTGGTGGGAACGAGCGTCGCCCACACCGTCGGGAGCGGGATCATCCATCCCGATATGGTGAAAGGCTCCCAGGCCCTCGTTCTGGCCGCCCTGGTCGGAGCGATCTTCTGGAACGCTTTTACCTGGTATTTGGGCCTCCCCTCCTCTTCATCCCATGCGCTGATCGGGGGGTTGATTGGGTCCGCAGTGGCCCATGGTGGCTGGACGACACTCAATTACACATCCATTTTCCAAAAGGTTGTGCTTCCGCTGTTCATCTCCCCCATGACCGGTTTCATCGGCGGCTATCTGCTCATGCTGATGCTGGCCTGGTTGTGCCGCTCGGCCAATCCCCGTCGGGCCAACCGCGCCTTTCGCAAATTGCAGATCGTGTCGTCAGCTTTCATGGCGACCAGCCACGGCCTCAACGACGCTCAGAAGACGATGGGTATCATCACGCTGGCGCTCTTCATCTTCCACCTGATCCCGACCATGGAGGTTCCCCTGTGGGTGAAGATGGCTTCCGCTTCGGTCATGGGCCTCGGGACGGCGACCGGAGGGTGGAAAATCGTTAAGACCATGGGCCACAAGATCTTTAAGCTGGAAGCAATCCACGGGTTTGCGGCGGAAACCTCGGCCGCCATGGTGATCGTTGCGGCATCCACCGTGGGGGCGCCCATCAGCACCACGCACATCATCTCGTCCACCGTTCTTGGAGTCGGCTCGTCCAAGCGGCTGTCCGCCGTGCGCTGGGGAGTGGCCGGGAACATGATCGTCGCCTGGGTGCTCACGATCCCGATGGCCGCCCTGGTGGGGTGGGGCATGTATCGGCTGCTGTCCATGGTCGGCTTCGGCGACTGAGACTTCCGTCGGACTCGCCTCCGAAATCCTCGATCCGCGCCTCCCCATTCCCTTGTCGGACAGCCGAGGTCACCTGCTCTCCGGGAAAGGAACCCGTAC
>CALBZH010000690.1 GCA_937889795.1 uncultured Syntrophobacteraceae bacterium
GTTCACGCCCTGGACCACGCTGTACACATCGTACATGCCGCCCGAGTTGCTGCAGGATCCCATGGAGATGACCCACTTGGGCTCCGCCATCTGCTCGTAGAGCCGCAGCACGACCGGGGCAATCTTCTTGAAAACCGTGCCGGAAACGATCAGGAGATCCGCCTGCCGGGGGGACGGACGCAGCACTTCCGCTCCGAAGCGAGCCAAGTCGTATCGGGACGTGAACGCGGTCGCCTCCTCGACAAAGCAGCACGAAAGCCCGAAAAACAAAGGCCACAGGCTGTACTGTCGGGACCAGTTGATGATCGTGTCCGCGGCATCCAGGAAACGGTCACTCACTTTGCCTTGTGCGCCGGCCTCCAATCAAGCCCTCCCCTCATCCAGATATAGATCAGCCCGAAAAGCAGCACGAAGATGAAAAACGCCATCTGAGCCCACCCGGCCCAGCCCAGGTCCTTGTAGCCGACGGCCCATGAAAATATGTACACCCCCTCCACGTCAAACAGGAGGAAGAAGATCGCAACCAGGTAAAACGGCACGGGATAACGGAACCGGGCGCTGCCCGTCGGGATGACCCCGCATTCGTACGGCCGCGACTTCTCGATCGAAGGTTTGCGCTCCCCCAGCCAGGACGCCAGGAAGAGCTGCGAGGCGATGACCGCAAGGACCAAAATCGCGTAGACCGCCAACGCGAAGACGGAGGGCTCCCAGGGGGACAGGGTGGCTGCGGGGGAGATTGCTTCCATGAAACCTCCGTGAGTGGCAAAAAACCTTGTGTGAGAACAAGGCTGAGGGACGCAAGGGACAGCAGGGACCCAAGCGACTCAAGGCGATTACCGCTGGTCGGCTCGGGTCACGCGAATGCCGCCGGGGGTGTTGAGCATTGCCTGCCAGGGGATCTCCCGGTGGCGCGGGATGATCGCAATACCCTTCGCCATGGTGGCGGAAGTCCGCAGGGTAAGCTCCACAACGCCCTCGCTGAGTGTTACCCGTGCGCGGTCGCCATCCACAAGGCCCGCGTTGACGGCATCGGCTGCATGCAGCGTGATGCAAGGCGGTTCTTCCGCGGGCTGGATCACGGCTGAGTAGGCCGAGAGCTCTTCGCTGCCGAAGGTCCGGTCGACGACCAACGGGAGCAGGCTCCCTGGAACGGGCTTCGCAGGCGCGGCTTTCTGCTGCATCTTCATCAGGGAGTCAGCCCATGCGCGGAACCCTTCAGGTGCCACGATCCGTCCACCCGATGCAACCGCACCCATCGCCGCGGCCAAATCATCGAGAGCTGGCCGACTGCCACTGGCTTCAACCAGCCGTGCGAGCCTCTGCGCGGCAGTTCCGGGGTCCGAGCCCGGAATGACGTGCCCGTATGTTCGTGAGGGATGGCTTCCACCGGTTTCCTGAGCAATCGGAACGCCTCCGGCATGCACTGGCATGGCTGCCTGCATGCGGCCTTCCTGGTTAACAAAGGTCGCATCAGCTTCAAAGTGATTTGACGTCGGGATGAAGCCATGCGCTCGCTCTGCCATGCGCGTGGGAAGGTGATCCAGCACCAGCAGAACCTCAAGGCGGTCCAGGGCGGCCTGAATCCGTGCGGGATCGATCGACGAACGGTAGAGGTCGGCCTCCATCGCGACGAGTCCTCGGATGGATCCGGATTCAATTCCCGTAACGATGTCGGCGAACGATCCCGGGATCCCGGTCGACAAGAGAGCGGCGGCGTAATGGTTGGCCTCTGGAAAGACGTAGAAAAGCCCGGCTTTCCCCTTGGCGGCACGGAAGCCTTCAGCGGCTTCGGCGCAGGAGACGACGGTGGCCCGCGGCACGATCGCCGTTCCGCACACGATCACGGGAAACTGGCCGTTCTTGAGAGCCGCCGCGCTCGCTCTGTCGGGATTCGCCAGGGTGGACGTCAGGAGGTCTGCAAACCCCTTTTCCAAATCCGCTGACGGCAGGGGCAAATGAGTGAAGTCAAGGGGCAGTTGGATCGGCCGAGGATCGATGACCAGGATCCGGGCACCCTTCCGGAAAGCCTGACGCAGGGCCAGGGCCAGCATGGGGGCTTCGTTCAACGGGTCCACGCCCACAATGATGATGCAGTCCGAGCGTTCCAGCTCCCGAAGCGAGACAGCGAGCTCTCCGGTGAGCCGGGAAACGGCCGTCGTCACCGTCGTCGCAACATGCGGATTCGAGAACAGGACTGGGGGGCGCCAGCCTTTGACCGCGCACACGTGCTTGAGGGCGATCAAGGCTTCAACGGAGGCGCGTCCGGAGCCGATGCTGGCGATGGTATCGTTCCCGTATGTCGATTCGATGCACGCGAGCACCTGGGCCGCTCGATCAAGCACATCCTCAGGGGGCGCCTCGCGACCATCGATGCGCGCGGAGCGGGGGCGATCCGGGCGACTGGAGAAACCGAAGCCGTAGCGGCCGCGATCGCAGATGAAATGGCCGTTCACCGCATCGCTGCAGCGCGCCTCGATCCGAAGGACCTCCCGGTAGCGCGCGTTTGCCGTCGTGTGACACCCCAGCGAGCAGTGAATGCACAAGGAGGGCGAGCGCTGCATATCCCAGTAGCGGGCGCGAAAACGGGACGGCTTGTCCGTGTAAACGCCCGTGGGGCAAAGATCCACCAGGTTCCCGGCAAACGGGCTCTCCAGAGCGCCGTCATCGAACCTCCCGAAATAGACCCGGGAGCCGATCTGCATCACCCCAAGGTCCCGGTAGCCGCTATATTCCTGGTAAAACCGCGCGCACCGGTAGCAATGGATGCAGCGGTTCATTTCGTGGGCGATGAAAGGTCCCAGGTATTGGTCTCGGTAGGTGCGCTTGTTCCCCGCATAGCGGCGCAGACCGTGGCCTCCCGAGACGGTCTCGTCCTGGAGCAGACATTGGCCGCCTTCGTCGCACACGGGGCAATCGTGCGGGTGATTCAGCATCAAGCATTCGATGATGAACTTCCGGAAGGCCACGGCCTCGTCATCGGTTGTGGACACCACCATTCCGTCCTGTGCCTCGATCATGCAGCTCATCTGCACGCCCTTGAACGGTCCCTGCAGGAACTTCACGGCGCACATCCGACAGGCCCCCACAGCCCCCAGCCCCTCGTGGTAACAGAAGCGCGGGATCATGATGCCAAGCCTCTCGGCCGCATCAATCACCTTCGTTCCGGCGGAAACCTCAATTTCGAGACCATCGATGATCAGCTTGGGCATGACTCTAAGGGCTCCACGCTCTCAGCGGCGTCCATTCCCTCCGGACCCGTTCCCGAAGGGGCATTTCTTCTGGACGATGTGCTCGCGCACTTCGTCTTCGAAGTAGGTGAGCAGGCTCTCAACCGGGGATGCGGCCCCGGGCGCCAACGCGCAGAACGAATTCCACATATGGTCACACATGGCCTTGATTCGCGGAATAGTGGCCTCTTCACCTTCCCCGTGCTCGATGCGCCAGAGCAAATCCCGAAGATACGGAAGACCTTCCCGGCACGGCGTGCACCAGCCGCAGGATTCTCGCGCGAAGAACTCGATGAGGTTGAGGGTCGCCCCCACCAGGCACGTATCCCGATCGAAGACCATGATCGCGGCCGTTCCCAGGCGATGCCCAATGGCCCCGAGGCTTTCGAAATCCATCGGCGAATCCAGCAGGTCCGGTGTCATGAAGCGCGTCGATGCCCCCCCGGGGAGGATGGCTTTGATCTCCATGCCGTCTCG
>CALBZH010000691.1 GCA_937889795.1 uncultured Syntrophobacteraceae bacterium
TCCGTTTGAGGAGGCCGGTACCCGTTCGGCTTCTTGCCAAACGTGTATGAATAACGGAACGTGCGCTGCCCACCGGGTCCAAACATCCCATGGAAGAAGATGGTCTTATCTCCAAAAAACATCCGGTTGATGAACGAATCATCGAAACGGATTCCCATTCGTTGGAATTCTCGCTGCATCTCCGAGAAGACGTCCTGACCGTGCCGGCTGCTGAAAAAGTCTCGAAAGATCTCATCCTGTGAATAACCGAAGCCATTCTGTGAGGACTGTCCGAAACCGTTCGACGTCTGCCCGAAGCCAAACTTCCGGTAATTGTCGTACTGGGCTCGCTTCTGTGGGTCGACCAGTACCCCATAGGCCTCGCTGACCCGCTTGAAGCGCTCCTCCGCTCTAGGATTGTTGGGGTTCCTGTCTGGATGCGTTTCGAGCGCCAGTTTACGATACGCCTTCTTGATGTCTTCAGGTGAGGCATCCGGAGCGATGCCCAGAATCCGATAGTAGTCCACATTAGACATGAGCCGGTGCTCTCCTCAACGCTGTCAAGTCTCACTCAGCAAGTTCATGGTGAAGCCGGAACGATCACACCTTTCAAACCAACCGGCCTGCATCATGCTGTCTGTTTCATCATTCCAATTTAATGGAATCAATGTGATTCTTCAAGCGCCCAATCTCGACAAACCAACGAGCTCCACGACAAAAGAAGGGAAAGTGATGATAGCCGAAGGGAATCCACCGAGATTTATTTGCAGATTTCACGCCAAACCGCCGCCTAATCAATGCGTTGCTGATCGTCTCGGTGTTGAAAGGACCCTCACTCGGCCAGCCGCAGGTCCTGCAATCGAGAGACTTCCCTCCTGCACAACCGCCTGATAATATCCCGTCCTGCAACCCCCTCAGGTCTTGACCCTTTTGAGCGCGTCGAACCCCTCCTGGAAAGGAGCGCCAATGAGAATGGAGAGCAGCAATTCCTCGAAACAAGAGACGACCGTGGGATTGGTCATTCTGTTGGCTCTTGGGGGAATCCTGTTCTGGGTCCTTCGCACACAATCGCGTTTCGATCCAACCATCATCGCACCCGTTGCCATCAAGGAAAGCCCTGCAGCCACTGTTGAATCAACCTCCCTAAAAAGCCAAGTCCTTCACCACGCTCTGGGCCAAGGAATGCGCGCGCTGACCGCCCCGGAGAGCTTTGGGCCTGAAACCTTATCGGAGAAGATCGACGGAAAAGCGGAGCTTTACCTCTCCGCGGGCTTTCAACAGATGCTTTGCCAGCGGTTCGTTCGATCCGATGACACCTCCTCCTGGATGGAGATTTTCGTCTATGATATGAGTGAGATGCGCAATGCCTTCTCAGTTTACAGCTCCCAACGCCGCGCCGACGCTCAGGAAAGTCCCTTCACGCGATTTGCCTATCATTCCCAGAATGCGCTGTTCTTCGTCCACGGCCAATATTACGTCGAGATCGTGGCCTCCAGCGAGACGATGCTTAAGGACATGCTCGACTACGGAGCGAATTTCGTCAGGAGTACTCCGGCGCAAACGGGCGGGGAAGTGAGCGAGATGGCCCTTTTCCCATCCGCGGGATTGGACCAGGGGACCATCAGCCTGCTCTCGTCCGATGTCTTTGGGTTCGAAGGCCTCGACCAGGTATTCCTTGCCACGTACTCGCTGGACGGTGTCTCCATGACGGCGTTCGTTTCCCGTCGCAAGAGCGAGCAAGAAGCGGCCGCCCTTGCGTCGGCCTATGAGACGTTTCTCGTGCAGAACGACGGCAAGGTGGAGACCTACGCCAGCCCGATACCCGGCCTGAGAGTGATTTCCATCATGGATGGCTACGAGCTGGTGTTTGCTCGTGGGCGCTACTTGGCGGGGGTCCACGAGGCGGACAAGCGAGAACCAGCGGTCGGGCTAGCCGTTGAGCTGGACAAGACCCTCCAAGGAGCCGCACCGTGAATCAGGACCTTGCTGAACATCCGCACACCCGCAGAGAGTTCCTCCTGAGGTCGGCGAAGGCAGGGGCGCTCATCGCCGCTTCGAGCCTCGCAGGATTCCTGCTCCATGATTCCAAAGGACCCGCGGCCTCATCGGACGGTGATTCCGGCTCGGTTTCGCTGCCGGATTTCTCGATCCCCGGACTCACCAGCCGAATGTGCATTGCCACAGGGGATGACCGTACTCGGACAGCAAACCTTGCACTGAAATCCTTGGGAGGCATGGAAACGTTTGTGCAACGAGGAGATCACGTCCTCATCAAGGTCAACGCGGCTTTCGCGACTCCCGCCATTCTGTGCGCGACAACGCATCCCGACCTTGTATCGGAAGTGGTGCGGCTTTGTATCCATGCTGGAGCAGCTTCGGTCACGGTAACGGACAACCCGATCAATGACCCGGAAAGTTGTTTTGCGCTCACGGGCATCGGCGAAGCCGCTCGATCGTCAGGGGCTCGTCTCGCCCTGCCGCGCCAAACCGATTTCCACCCCACGACGGTTTCCGGAGGCATGCTCATCAGGAAGTGGCCTCTGCTTTATGAGCCTTTCAAAGGAGTCAACAAGGTCATCGGGATGGCTCCCGTGAAAGACCATCACCGCAGCGGCGCATCGATGAGCCTCAAGAACTGGTACGGCCTCTTGGGCGGCCGCAGGAACATCTTCCACCAGGACATTCATCGCCTGATCCAGGAGCTTGCCCTGATGATCAAGCCCACCTTGGTTATCCTGGACGGTACGTTCACCATGATGACCAACGGTCCGACGGGCGGCTCGCTCGGCGATCTCAAGCAGACCAACACGCTGATCGTCAGCACGGACCAGGTGGCTGCGGATGCCTTCGGTGCGACCCTGCTCGGAAGAAGCGCTCGGGACCTCCCCTTCATCGGCAAAGCCGCGGAGTCCGGAGCAGGCACTCAGGACTTCGAAAGTCTTCAGCCAGTCCGGGTAACGGCTTAATCCAGCTGATACAATTGGAGCCAACTTCTCACGGATGAACGAGGCAGACTTTTCATGCGAATCGTAACGGTCAGGCGAATCAGCCAGACATTTTTCTTGATTCTTTTCCTCTGGTTTTGCGTGGCGAGCTCCTTAGGGACCGAGTGGTGGCGGCTGAGAGGCTGGCCGATATCCTGGTTTCTGCACCTCGATCCCCTGGTTGCCCTAGGAACCCTCCTCACCACGCAATCGCTTTACCGTGACTGCCTCTGGGCCCTCGCGACCGTGACCATCACGGTGCTTTTGGGCAGGTTCTTCTGCGCGTGGGTCTGCCCTTTCGGTAGCATGCACCACCTGGTAGGTTATCTGGGTAGGCGTGGCAAGCCCGTTTCCATGCAGATAAACCTCAACCGTTTTCGTCCGGCTCAATCGTTCAAGTACTATATTTTGATCGTCCTCCTGGCGGCTTCCGCCGGCGCCTTGCTTGCCCGCTTCGTTCGAATTGGTCTATCCGGATCCATGCAGGCTGTGGGGCTCGTGGGCGTGACCCTAATGGCGGCTTTCTTCGCTGCCAAGAAGACGACCAGGCGGAGCGCTCGCATCGCCTCAGCAATCGTCGCCCTCACGAGTTTTTGGGCGGCGTTGGCATCGTTGTACGCCGTTGACCGCATGATCGGCGCAACGCTTCAGACAGGCCTCCTCGACCCTATTCCCTTGGTGTATCGGTCGGTCAATCTGGTCCTTCTTCCTCTGGCTGATGCCGGCTTTCTTAAAATCAGCGTGAGCCAACGCTTCTATGAAGGGGCTTGGCTCATCGGATCGATTTTCGTCACCGCGATTCTTCTCAACCTCCAGATCCCTCGATTCTATTGCCGATTCGTTTGCCCTCTGGGAGCACTCTTCGGTGTTCTCGGGAAGTATGCCCTCTGGAGAGTGGGCAGGAAATCGGTTGGGTGCAATGAGTGCGGTCTGTGCGAGGCCCATTGCGAAGGAGGCTGTGAGCCTCTCGGAACGATTCGGGTCAATGAATGTGTCCTCTGCATGAACTGCCTGGATGACTGCCGGCACCAATGCATCACGTACAGCACCAGACCCTCTGCATCGGGAGAGCACTCTTCCCCTGATCTCTCCCGGAGGAGCTTCACTGTTGCGGTGGCCTCGGGCATCGCGGCAGTTCCCATCATGAGGCTGGGTGGGCATCTGGAATCGAACTGGAATCCACAGATCATCCGCCCACCGGGTGCCTTGGCGGAAGCGGACTTCCTGGCCAGATGCTTGAAGTGCGGCCAGTGCATGCGGATCTGCCCGACGAACATCATTCAACCAGCCGGCCTGGAAAGCGGCATTGAGGGTCTCTGGACGCCGAGGCTGAATTTTCGCATCGGCACCAGCGGCTGCCAGCTCAATTGCGTGGCGTGCGGTCACGTGTGCCCCACGGCCGCGATCCGGCCCATCAGCCTCGCAGAAAAACGCGGCCTTCTTGAATACGCCGCGTCGGGACCCGTTCGGTTGGGCATGGCCTTCGTGGACCGTGGCCGCTGCCTCCCATGGGCGATGGACAAGCCCTGCATCGTGTGTCAGGAAAACTGCCCCGTGAGTCCCAAGGCGATTTTCGTGCACGAAGTCTTCGAAACCGTACGCGGGGGAATCGTGCATGTCGCAAAGACGGGTGAATCGTCCATCGATTTGCGGGAAGCCACTCTCAAATCCACGCAATTCGCTACGGGCGACTATCATCTCAGGATCGTTGCCGAGGGCATGGAAAAACGCTACCCTATCGGGACCAACACGGACCAAACCATCTCTCTCCCCGATGGCCGGCGATTCGACGAAGCTCTGCCCCTTGGCTCAGCCGTTGAAATCCAGGTCCGGCTTCAGCGCCCGCAAGTTGATCCCGAGCGCTGCATCGGCTGCGGCGTCTGCGAGCACGAATGCCCCGTGACCGGCCTTCGCGCCATCCGCGTGACGGCCGAAAACGAATCCAGGAGCCGCAAGCGGTCCCTGCTCCTCTGAGCTGAGCGTACTTCGCTCACGCGGAGGCGCAGAGACGATCGGTTTGAATACGGTACCGGGGGAGATCACGGCCATCCAGCTGGTCTTCTCGGCGCCTCCGAGTCTCTGCATGAGCCGAAGCACTCACCAACGAAACGATAGTATGAGCTCGAAAGACAAAGGAGAAGAGGCATGACCAACCAGAAGGACCTGAGCCGAAGGGATTTCATGAAGCTGACCGGAGCTGTTGGGGTCGGTTCTCTGTTCTCGGGAGCGACATCGCTGGCACAGACAAGCGAGGGGGGGGCCGAAGCTGCCAAGGAAGGCAGCACGGTACCGACTCGTCCGTTCGGAAAAACCGGTGTCCAGGTGTCAACTCTGTCGCTGGGAGGCATGTTCGACATTCCCTCCAATCAGCTGCTCCTGAAGCAGGCGCTCAAATGGGGGGTCTCCCACTGGGATACCGCGGACTGTTATGAAGGCGGGAAGAGCGAGCTCGGCATCGGGCAGTTCTTCTCGAAGTACCCCGAGACGCGCAAGCAAGTCTTTCTGGTCACCAAGTCGGATGACCGGGACTCGGCGGGCATGACCAAGCTTCTCAACCGCTCTCTGGAAAGGCTGAAGACCGATTACGTGGATCTCTATTTCATCCACGGCATGAGCAAGATGAGCGAGATAGGCCCCGAGACCAAGGCGTGGGCCGAGAAGGCCAAATCGGACGGCAAGATCAAGTTCTTCGGGTTCAGCACGCACAGCAACATGGAAGACCTCATGATCGGGGCGTCCAAGCTCGGCTGGATCGACGCCATCATGATGACCTACAATTTCCGCATCATGCATCAGGACAAGATGAAGGCCGCTGTCGATGCCTGCGCGAAGGCGGGCATTGCGCTCACCGCCATGAAGACCCAGGGGGGCGGGTCGGTCAAAATGGAAAGCGAGGCGGAACTGGAGATGGCCGGCAAGTTTCTCAAGGCCGGATTCAATGACAAGCAGGCAAAGCTGAAGGCCGTCTGGCAGAACGAGAAGATCGCCAACATCTGCTCCCAGATGCCGAACATCACCATCCTGATGGAGAACATCGCCGCTGCGCTGAACCGGACCAAGCTTTCCGCCGAAGACTACAGGCTGTTGAACCACTACGCATCGGAGACGTGCACGAGCTATTGCGCCGGGTGCGCCCACCTGTGCGAATCGGCCATGGACAGCAACATCCCGGTGCGGGACGTGATGCGCTGCCTCATGTATTTCCACTCCTATGAGGAGCACGATCGGGCGCGGGCTCTTTTCGCAGAGCTCCCGAAGCCAATCCGTGAAAACATCGATTCGATCGACTTTAGCGCGGCAGAGAGGATTTGCCCTCAACGCATCCGCATCGGACGCCTGATGCGTGAAGCCGCCATTATGCTGGGTTAGATCTCCTGAGCTCCGGTCGGTAGCGCCACCTTTCCGGCGGCGCTACCGACACGATCCCAAGAATGACTTGTGAGGCCTTGCCCCACCGTCACAAGGCCGATGCTCTGCCCCTGTCATTCCATCAGTCCGTGCAGACCCCGCACCGTCTGCAGGACGCCTCATCCGGGCATCCCGGGCTTTCCCTCCCCTCAAGCGCTCTTTGGTACTCGTCCCAGAGAAACCCTCTTTTGATCCCCATATCCAGTATTTCCCAGGGAAAGGGCTCGTCCCAGGATCGCTCCCGCATCACGAAATAATCAGGATTAAAGGGGACTTCCTTCAATGCCTGACTCCAGCCCTTGCCTTCGAGAGCCACGATTTCCAGCAGACGGCTCACCCTCCGGTCCCCTCGTGCCAAGAGCGCCTGCACGTACGCCCATTTAGGAAGATCAAAGTGGACACGCACGTTGGCGACCTTTCTCAGAGCGGTCTGAATCCAACGCGCCTTTTCCTTCAGCTCCTGAACGCCCGCAAATGCTGCCCATTGAAAAGGAGTCCAGGGCTTCGGCACAAAGGAATGGATGCTGAGGGTGATGGCTCCCATCCGTTTCTGTCCCTTGCTCTGCTTCAGCACGGTGTGCTTGATGCGCTTGGTGAGATCGACAATGGCTTCAAGGTCCGCCAACGTTTCGGTCGGTAGTCCAATCATGAAATAGAGCTTCAAGTGAAGGATCTTCCGCTCGGTCAATCGCTCCGCCGCCCGGAAAACGGCTTCATCCGACAGGTGCTTGTTGATGACCCTCCTGAGCCGCTCGGACCCGGCCTCCGGTGCAATGGCGACAGCCTGATGAGCGCTTGCATCGAGGGCTGCGAGGACTTCATCGCTCAGAGCATCGGCTCGGAGAGACGAGAAGGAGAGCGACCCGCCCCGTTCGAGAAGGGACGAGCATAGGATATCGATTTCGGGATGATCTGAAACTGCCGCACTGACCAAACCGATGCGCTTTGTAACCTCCATATCCTTGGCAACCGCATCGACCAGGCGATTGGCCGAATAAGAACGAAACGGTCGATACACATAGCCAGCGGCACAGAACCGACAGCCACGCCCGCAACCGCGCCCTATCTCGAGAAGCAGCACATTGCTGAATTCGGTGTTTGGCGTCAGCACCACCGTTTTGCAGGGAGCAGCACCATCGAAATCAGCCCTCTGGACAGCCACGCGCTCGGGCGCGCCAGAGCCGACGATGGGACGCACCGTCCCCAACGTGCCGTCCTTATCCACAACAGGCTCATAGAGCGACGGAACATAGATGCCGGGAACATCGCAGGCCAGTTGCCGCAGCCACTCGCTGCGCTTCACGTCCAAGGGAGGATGCGCGCGCACGAAAGCCAGAAAATAAGGTAGGATGGCTTCGGCCTCCCCGGCAAAACAGAAATCCATGAACGACGCCATCGGCTCAGGATTCAGGAACGAAGCCACACCGCCCATTGCCACCAAGGGGGATCCGTCAGGTCGCTCGGTTTGCCAAATGGGAATGCGCCCGAGACTTAGGATCTCGAGCGCATTCGGGTAGTCATTTTCGAAGGGGAGGGAGAAGAATAAAAAATCGAAATCCGACAAACAACGCCGAGACTCAATGCTCAGCAGACTCCCGGACGTGCGCCGAAGCTCTTGCAGATCCTCCTGGTTCGGGAGAAAGACCCGCTCACAGAGAAAATCGTCGGGCTCATTCAGCGCCCCGTACACCGCCTGAAGCCCCAGATTCGACATGCCCACCGCATAACGATTCGGGAAAATCAGGGCTATCCGGACACGACCGCCCCATGCCTTGTGCACCGCACCGTGCTCTTCTGCGCGGCATTGATGGGATTGCGATCTCTGTCTTCGTGCCATAGAGGTCTTCTAAGGGGCGTTCACGGCTTCCACCGAGCAGCGCGATGCCCCGGAAGCTTCGCGGCTCACTGCGAGCCCGACCGAGAATCCTAGTCGGCCTGCCGGCGAATGAACGTCGGTATGCTAAGATCCTCTTCTTCGGGGGAAGCCCCGGTCAGCTTCTGAAGAAAAGTCCTTTTTTTTGGAGCCGGCTGCTGCTCAGGGGCCACAGGCTCCTTCATGGATCGGTGACGTACAATCGTCGGGATTTCCAGGTAATCGTAGTTCAGCTCGGGGATCCGGCCGTCCGGCTTGATTCGCTTGGGACGCGCCTGAGACTGCTCCACCTTCTGGACCTGCTCTTTCTTCCCGATTCCCGTGGCGATCACCGTCACCCGGACTTCATCCTCGATGTCCATATCAATGGAAGTACCCAGAATGATGTTGGCTTCGTCGTCCATCTCCTTGTGGATGATGGAGACCACCTCCTCAAATTCGTGCATGGCCAAGTCGTGGCCGCTAGTGATGTTGATCAGAGCGGCACGGGATCCATGAATCGAAATGTCTTCAAGCAGAGGGCTGGAAATGGCCTGCTGCGCCGCCTGGGACGCACGCCCTTCTCCCTGGCCGATACCCGTTCCCATCAGGGCCATTCCCCGCTCACTCATCACGGCCCGCAGATCGGCAAAATCGACGTTGATGTAACCCGGATGGGTGATCAGGTCCGAGATGCCCTTGACCGCATAAAGGAGCACATCGTCCGCCCTCCGGAACATTTCGAGGAAAGTCGCCCGCCGATCCGCCAGGCACACCAATCGGTTGTTGGGGATGGTGATGAGCGTGTCCACGGCATCGTAGAGGGAGCGCAAGCCGTCTTCCGCATTGCGCTGACGCACCTTCCCTTCGAAGGCAAACGGCTTCGTCACGACAGCAACCGTAAGAGCCCCAATGTCTTTGCACACCTGGGCCACGATCGGAGCACCGCCTGTTCCTGTGCCGCCTCCCATTCCCGCCGTGATAAAGACCATGTCGCTGCCTTCAATGGAGGCTCGGATTTGATCAAGATCCTCTTGAGCCGCCTTTGTGCCCGTTTCGGGGTTGCCACCACACCCGAGTCCACGAGTGAGGTTGTTCCCAAGCTGAATCTTCGTCGGGGCGAGATTCCTTTCGAGCGCCTGGAAGTCGGTATTGGCAGCGATGAACTCCACTCCATCAAGACCTGCGCTGATCATGTTGTTGATGGCGTTTCCACCTCCACCGCCGATCCCCAGGACTCTGATCTTGGCTCTCGTTGTTATGGTTTCCATTTTCTTCGTCTTCCCCCTCATTGGTTCCCCTAGCATCTAGAGAGCTCCTCTCGACACCGTCCATCACGCTTCAGACGATCGAGATGGAAACCCCACTGATAACGACCGAATGGTCGGGATCCCCACGGCTCGTCGGTCTACCAGAATTCCTTGAACCAGCGCCGCATGGTCGCAAGCACCTTGGCGAACAGGTTCGGTTCTTCGATGGGGCGTTTGACACCCCCATGCTTCCCCCCGTAGAGGAGGAGTCCCGTGCCGGTCGCGTAGATCGGGTTTTTCACCATGTCGCCGAGCCCTCCGAAACGATAGGGGACTCCCACCCGCACCGGCATGTCAAAGGTACGCTCAGCCAATTCCCGAATCCCCTGCAGCAGGGAGACGCCACCCGTCAGCACCACTCCAGCATGGAGAGACTCGGCATACCCGGATCGCACGAGCTCCCATTCGATGATCTTCATGATTTCTTCAACGCGCGCTTCGATAATCTGCGTGAGTATGGACTGTGATAGCTGGCGCGGTTTCTGGCCCCCAACGGAGGCCACTTCGATCACCTCCTGCGGGTTCACCCATTCCACCAGCGCACAGCCGTATTTCTTCTTGATCTTTTCTGCCTCCTCCATCGAGGTACGCAGTCCCACGGAAATATCCGACGTGATGTGATTCCCTCCCAGACCGACCACACAGGAGTATCGGATGGCATGGTCCAAGAAAACGGCCACATCACTCGTACCTCCACCAATGTCGACCAGAGCGACCCCCAAATGCTTCTCGTCCGTGTCGAGCACCGACTCACTCGACGCCAACGATTCCAGGACCACGTCCTGAACGTGAAGGCCGGCCTTTTCACAACACTTTACCACATTCTGCACCGCACTCACCATCCCGGTGATGATGTGCACCTTGGCTTCCAACCTAACCCCCTGCATTCCCAAGGGATTGAGGATTCCCTCCTGGTCGTCCACGATGAATTGCTGAGGTAGCACATGCAGGACTTGTCGATCGTAGGGCATGGCGACGGTCCTCGCGGCATCCATCACGCGATCGATATCCACCTGCGTGACCTCGCGACTCTTGATGGCAATGACGCCATGACTATTCAGACTTTGCACATGCGTGCCCGCCACACCAGCATAGACAGAGGAGATCTCGCAGCCCGCCATCAACTCGGCTTCCTCAACAGCCTTCCGAATGGAATTAACTGTCTGATCGATATTGACGACGACCCCACCGCGAAGTCCCACGGACGGATAGCTGCCAACACCAACGATGTCGATCCCTTCCGAAGTCACCTCGCCTACCACGGCACAGATCTTGGTTGTGCCAAGGTCGAGGCCCACTACCAGCTCCTCTCCTCTCTTTCCCATCGACGTCCTCTTGCCCCTCCGATTCAAAGCTCACCAACAACTGGTTGTCTGCTTGGCCCCCTTCTACCCGGAGTGTCAGATCTTCAAGTCATTGCCCACCTAGCAGGCCGTCCCTGCGACATCCGTGTCGTCAAACCTTCACAGGTCTCAAAAATCCGCTCGGTCTCAGATCCCTTTCGGTACCGGGAAATTTCCGGAAACGTAAGCTCTGCCCGGGTAATCGAGATCGATTCGCGTTACGACATCCAGGACCTGGCGCTCAGCCAGAACCGCAAGGATCCGCTGCAGCCGATCCAGCTTCTGCTCGTAATAGTCCCATCCCATTTCGATCGGAATCGCCTTCTGTGTGGTGTAGAGGACATACCCGTCATCCTTGTGCCAGCGGCATTCGGATATCTGATTCAAGGGCATCCAATTTTGGGATCTCGTCAAAGCCTCAATCAACCGAGTGAAGGGCTCTAGGGGCTCCGGCGGCAAAAAGGCTCCCTGTTTGAGACTCATACCCGAAAACCCCGTTACCAGAAGCAGCTTGGGGTACTGTTCCACATTCGCCTTGAGAAAGAGCTTCCCTTCCGCATCGAGGAGATAGAATTCGTCCGCGTACGCAATGGCAACCGGCTCACGCTCGCTCAATTCGACCACGAGGCGACCCGGCAGGTCCACTCGCACCACCGTGGAGCGTACCCACGGCAAGGACTCCGTCTTCTTCGCGAGCTCCTCCAGGTTGAGATTGAGAATGCATGCATGGCGCGGCACCCCTAAGGCATTCAGCACCTCCTTGCGATCCAGGTGCTTGAGGCCTAGGATCTGAATCTCGTCCACGCGTAACCAGGGAGCATCGAGCAGCGCGAAATAGGAGTGTGCGAGAGCGGCGCTCAAGATCAGGATCAGTGGCACGCATAAGCTCAAAAACAGCACAACCTTGATTCGCGACACCCATCGTCTGATCTGTGCCTGTCGGTCCACCCGATACCGGTTGCGCTTCGTCCCCATGGCTGTAAACCCGCGCCAGATCTCAATGTTCAGGCCATCCATGGCCGGAACGCTTCAGTCTACAATATTTGAATTTCCCGTTCGAGACAAACCCCAAATTCCTCGAGAACCAGCTTTTCTATGTGCTCAATCAAGTCAAGGATGTCTCTCGCTCGCGCATTCCCACGATTTACAATCCAGTTCGCGTGTTTCTCCGATACCTCCGCATCGCCGACCCGAAAACCCTTCAATCCAGCCCGATCGATAAGAAATCCGGCTGAAAATCCCGGAGGATTCTTGAAAATAGATCGGAAGAGCGTCGTGTAGGGAAAGAGTGTAGATCTCGGTGGT
>CALBZH010000692.1 GCA_937889795.1 uncultured Syntrophobacteraceae bacterium
GTTTCGACCAAGGAACAGGAACTGGATCTCCAGCTCGACGCGTTGAAAGCGGCAGGGGTCTCCGAGTCACTCATCTTCACTGACAGAGTGACTGGAGCGAGGAAGGAGCGGTTCGGCTTGAACGCTTGTCTCGAAGAAGTCAAAAAGGGCGACACGCTTCTGGTTTGGCGCATTGATCGCCTCGGGAGGTCGCTGTCACATCTTGTGAGTCTGGTCGAAGGTTTGCGAGAAAAGGGTGTTTATCTCCGGTCATTGTGCGATGGTGTGATCGACACAAGCTCTGCTTCCGGAGAGCTCGTCTTCAACGTCTTTTCTTCTCTTGCGCAGTTTGAGCGTCGTCTCATTCAAGAGCGGGTGAGGGCAGGGATTGAAGCGGCCAGGGCCAGAGGACGGAAGGGGGGGAGGAAACGCCTTTCGTCTGATGATCCCAGGGTGAAAGCGGCTAAGAAGATGAGCGAGAATCGAGATATGAGTATTCAAGTGATCTGCAAGACCCTTCGCGTGTCGAGGGCGACATACTACAGATTTCTCTCATTAGGCAATGGCAGTGAACCAGAAAAGTAAATCTGCTTGCAATCATGAATCATTTGAATTCCGAAACGAAATGGCATCGTGGTAGAGAACTATTTATTCAAGGACTGAGACGACTTGTCTTTCCATTGCTGTGGCGGCAAGAGTCAACATAAGCGTATTTTAATGGATCGTTTGCGAATGAAGTTATCAACGAGTCATCAATAATGGAAGAACTGATCATTTAGCAACAAGTGTCTTGACGCTGTTAAGTTAATGCTAACAGAATTCAACACGTAGGAATCATTCGTATTCGGTCTTATTTGTGTTGGCTCAAAAGGAGTTCACTAATGCTAGGACTTGTCCTTAGAAGAGAATTCCAAGGCAGACGCCTGAAAGGGACTGCCATCGAACTTGCCAATGAGAAAAACACGGGCGCGATCCAAGTGCCCGCCGAGGATTTTCTTGAGATCACTTACCCGTCGGCGGGTATCCTGAATGCTATCGAAGCGGTGGGGCCACGGCGATCCAGGCCGTTAGTCTTGATCGGGGAGCGCGGGATCGGAAAGTCTCATCTTCTTGCATGTCTTTATCACGCTCTTACTGATTCTACGACAACTCGCTCGTGGCTTTCATCCTGGGCCATGAATCTAGGGAATTCACAAATTGCCTCCATAGAGCTGCGCGGCCCCGTGCTGGTTATTGGTGAAAGTCTCCAGCGGCAACGGTACAAATTCCTGTGGGACATTCTGCTCAACAACCATCCGCACGGCACCTTTATTCGCGGCAAATGGGAAGGCATGGGGGCAAGCAAGACCGATATCCCCTCGGACAAGCTCATCATAGAGCTTCTAGAGAACCAGCCGGTTGCACTCCTGCTGGACGAATTCCAGACATGGTTTGACGGCCTCACCAATACAAAGCAGTATCCGTTCAAGGTATGGGCATTCAACTTCATCCAGATTCTCTCTGAAATTGCCAAGGAGCACCCGGAACTCCTCGTGCTGGTCGTATCCGTCCGCAACGGCAGCACCGATGCTTATCAGCAGATACGCCGCGTAGCCCCGGTGGAGATTGATTTTAAGGGCGTCGGCGCCCAGGCTGACCGCCGGCGCTTGCTCCTGCACCGCCTATTTGACAACCGGATGCAGATTCCAGCCGACAAGATCGAAAATCTCCTCTCCGCTCACATTGCCGAGTATTTCCGTCTGCTCGACGTGCCGCCAGCAGACCATGAGCGGAGGAGACAGGATTTTATCGAGACCTGGCCTTTTGCCCCCCACCTCCTGCAGCTCTTGGAAGATCAGGTACTCGTTGCAACCGATGCCCAGGAGACACGCGATTTGATCCGGATTCTCGCCAGCCTTTTCAAGAGTCAGGGTGAATCGATGCCGATCCTTACTGCCGCCAACTTCCAGCTTGATGATGACGCCGCTGGCATCGGTGCGCTGCTCGATTCCGTCGCCAACGCCCATCATGCTTCCCTGCGCGAAAAGGCTCGTCGCAACTTGCAGGCAGTAACCGACGCCATTCCTGACCACACCACTACCGTTCCTCACCTGCAGGAAATCATCGGTTCTCTCTGGCTGCGCTCCATTGCCGTGGGTAACCTGGCAGGCGCGGAGCCCCCCATTCTGCAGGTGGACATCACCCGTAGGAGGAGGGTGGATGACAACGCCTTTCAGGTCGAGCTTGCTTCCATCAGGGAGAACAGCTTCAACATTCATCAGGATGGAGAGAAATT
>CALBZH010000693.1 GCA_937889795.1 uncultured Syntrophobacteraceae bacterium
TCTTTCCCTACACGACGCTCTTCCGATCTGAAGGCGCCAACGCAGAAGACAACCAGGAGAGCAACCTGAATCCCGGGACCGATGCCGCCGATGGTGCCGAGCAGAACGATGGGGAATGCTCCTTCGAGCAGCTGGTCCAGTCCGGGGGAGACGTCGCCGCTGGGCAGAGCCAGCCTGCGCTTGATGAAGCTCGTCAGAAGATCACCCGCCATGCTGAAAAGCGCCGCCAGCGCCCCGAGCCACCCGCTCAGCCCGAGAAGCCACCCGGCCAAGGCGCCTGCAGCCAGGCCGCCGACGAGACCTCGGTAGGTTTTGTGCGGCCCGAGCAGGCGTTTGCCATCCCGCCACATCCGGCTGCAATCCACGGGAGTGCTCCACCGCTCCCCCAAGAAATGGGTCAGCAGCGGCGGTGCAAAATTGACCAGCCACAACAGCAGAAGGATCTTCATGAACAAGGACATGGGAATGTTCCGTTTCGCTCGAAACGAGGCATTGTAGGCAAGTGATCGTGCATCCGCTGGTTGTCGTCTTCCGAATCGGTCGAATGAATCGTTACAGCTTCCTGGCCCTCGAAGCCGGCATGGAAGCAACCGAAGGCCTCGCCGACATCGACATCGTCCACAGCCCTCAACAGGAGTGGCGGCGCTTCTTTCGGCAGCTGGATTCCCTGCTGCAGGCCAACCGGATCGTTCTTGTCGCCTATTCGCTCATGACGGCCCATCTGGGGCGCGTGCGCCCCGAGCTGCATCGTCTGGCCAACCATCCCGAACGGCAGCGTATCGTCCTCGTGGGCGGCGGCCCACACGCCGCAGGCACGCCGAAATCGGCACTCGCCCTCGGACTCGACGCCGTTTGCACGGGGGAAGGGGAGCACACCTTCCCGCAACTCATCCTGCACCTTCGCGAGCACGGCCGTTTGGATTCCTTTACTTCACCCGGTTTCTACGTTGCGGTCAACGGGAATGTGCGGTTCACCGGCCGGGCGGCCCCCGTTTCCCTGGACGACACGCCGCCCCTTCCCCTCCGGGCCGGCCGCTACGGACCCATCGAGATCAGCCGCGGATGCCCCCACCGCTGCAAGTACTGTCAGACGCCCGTTTTCAAAGGCACACGCATGCGGCATCGATCCACGGACGCCGTGGTCCATACCGTGAGACACCTGGTGAGGGCCGCCAAGGTCGATGTGCGCTTCATCACCCCAAACGGACTCGCCTATGGCTCCCCCGACGGACACACGCTGGAGCTGGACCAACTGGCCCGGCTGCTCACCGCCATTAGACGGGAGCTCCCGCCCCACGGCCGGGTCTTTTTCGGCTCCTTCCCATCGGAGGTCCGTCCCGAGCTCGTGACCAAAGAGGCCGTACGCCTCATTCGAGAGGTTTGCAGCAACACGACCATCGTTCTCGGCGCCCAAAGCGGCAACCCGCTCATGCTCGACGCCATGCGGCGGGGACACACGGTAGACCAGGTGAGGCAAGCCTGCGCGGCCATCCTGGAGGCCGGTCTGGAGCCCGTCGTGGACTTCATGCTCGGCCTGCCCCGTGAAACCATGGACCAGATGCGGGAGACGATGCGGTTCATGGAAATCCTGGCCAAGGACGGAGCCCGGATTCATCTCCATTCCTTCATGCCCCTCCCAGGCACACCCTGGGGAGGACTCAGCCCGACCCCCATCCCAGGCGAGATCCGCTGTCATGTGGAACGCCTGATCACCAACGGCAGCCTTTTCGGCCAGTGGAAAACCCAGGAGCGTCTTGCATCGGTCGAGGTTGCCGCGGACGGGCGGACCTGTTTCAGAAAAGAACGGGGCACATCTGAGTAGGAAAGGGATGTTTCTGCGCGCTCGCACCGCTCCATCTCACCCTCCAATTCACAGGCACGAGCGGAGCCGGGGTCCTGAATGCAGTGAGCCTCCGCGTGCGTCCGTGGAGGCTCATAAGCCACTTCATGACTCTTGCCGTTAGCGGGCCGAAGCTATTCCATGAATGTTCGGAGGGTCGCCTGACGATTGGGGTTTCGAAGCTTCCTCAAGGCCTTCTTTTCGATTTGGCGAATTCTCTCTTTGGACACGTTGAATGCCTTCCCGATTTTTTCGAGTGTTTCCGCAGGATGCCCATCCAGGCCGAAGCGAAGGCGAAGGATCTTTTCCTCCCGCGGCTGCAGCGTCGAAAGCAGGCTTCGCGTCATCTCGGCGAGCTCCCGATCCGAGCACTCATCCATGGGAGACGTTGCGCGCTCGTCTTCAATGAAGTCCCCCAACCGCTGCTCATCGTCCCCAATCGGAGTTTCCAATGACACTGGCTGAGCGGCCAGAGTGAGGACCATTTGGACCTTCTCCAAGGGCAGATCGGCTCGGTCGGCGATCTCCTGCGGCGTGGGCTCACGTCCGAGCTCCTTGAGAAGCCCGTAGAAGACTTTAAAGAATAGGTTCTTGAGCTCAATGAAATGAACCGGAAGCCGTATGGTGCGCGTCTTGTCATAGATCCCGCGAATAATGCTCTGACGAACCCACCATGTGGCGTACGTGCTGAAACGATTTCCTTTGGTGTGGTCGAACCGTCCGACAGCCTTGAGCAGTCCGAGATTCCCCTCCTGGATGAGATCGTCGAAGCTCATGCCACGGCCTCGGTATCGCTTGGCGATGCTGAGCACCAAACGCAGGTTCGCCTTGACCATCTCCTGCTTGGCGGAATCGATGGCCGCCATTGTGCGGCGCGTCTCTTCCAGCAGCTGGCTGTAAATCTCCCGCCCCGGGTGATCGGCCGCCGCACGCTCGAGGGTGCGAATAATCACCTTGAGCACTTTGTCCCGAACGCCGGGGAAGGTCTTTTCGTGAGCGAGCAACCGCTCCACCTTGCCATGAAGGTCCTTGACGAGCTTGTCGCGCTCCCCGTAGGTTGCGACTAGGGCGACCAGATGATTCTGACCTTCCCGGATGGCGAGCGCAAGCTCGACCTCCCGCTCCTGGGTCAAAAGCGGATAGCTTGACACTTCCTTGAGATAACAGGTCACGGGATCATCTTCGAATTCATCGGGCGCGGATTCGCACACCGCGATCCCATTTTCGTCTTCTTCACTCACTTCCGCACACAATTCCGCCTCTTCAGCCTCCTCAACACTGTCAACCTTACGCTCTTCCGCGTCCACTCCCTCATCCAGGGCAAACCCAGAACCGTTGATCTCTTCAGACTCGGCCAACCCTTCCTCAATGAGCCTGGTAATCTCCTCAGGCACCTCCTTGTTCTCCAGGAGCGCATCCAAAGAAATACACTTGTCAACGGAATAGGCTCTCATTAATTTCCTCCTGTGGGCAATGGGTGGAAACGACACGTTGCCCGATAGTCTTGCACTGAAATCCCCCTTGGAGCCCCGCTCCGAATCTAAGGGAAACCGTGAATATAAATCATATTCAAATAAAAGTTAAGTATTTTTCTCCTACAGTCAATGAATTTGACGCCAAATCCACTTGAGGAACAACACCATTCCCCTTGGCCGAGTGTCGTTCAACCCCCTACAAATGGAGCTCCACGACGTTCCCGTCCTGGAGCACGTGGTCGCGCTGGACCATTTGACCGTCAAAGACACCTGGTCCCCAGATTTTCGCGAATTTCAGCTTGCTCACAAAGTCCTTATGGACCTTTTCGGCGAGCCCTTCGAGCGTGCTTCCCCTCGGCAGGACAAACGGGGATCTGAGATTGGGCTCCTTGCCAGGGGCTCGCGTGTAGACTCGAATGATATCGGAAAGACGGTAGATTTCCTTCAGGAGCGCATCCAGGCCGTAACCCGCCTGCACGGAGATCCCGAGCTTGGGCAGGTCGCTTTCCAGCAATTCAACGAGCGTGTGATAGTCCTCTTCGTCCTTGACCGTATCGAGGCCGTTGACAACCAGCAGGATCCTTTTGAAAAAGGGACGTTTTTTCAAGTCTTCCGGAACGCGATGTCCTTCGGGAAAGATCCTCAGCTCCCCAAGGATCTTCAGGGTCTCCTCGTACCCATCGATGGGATCCCCGTGCAGACTCAGCAGAAGGATCAACATATCGGCCCGCCGCATGAGGTCGGTCATCCAGGGATCAAGGAATTCCCTTGAGAGCGGTGGCGTGTCAACGAACTGGAATTTGATGTTCTCGAATGGAGCCATGCCGGGGGTCGGCTTCCAGGTCGTATGGGGAAAAGGAGCGATCTCAGGCCGCGCGTTCGTCAGCGCCGCCACCAGGGACGATTTGCCCGTGTTGGGCGGCCCAACCACCACGATCTGCCCCGCTCCTTCGCGCTCGATGACGTAGCTCGCCCCCTTGCCGCCCCCCTTCTTGGACTGGGACTCTTCTTTGACCTTCGCGATGCGCCGCCTGAGATCGGCTCGAAGCTTGTCCGTCCCTTTGTGCTTGGGCATGATGGTGAGCATCTCCTCCAGGATCTCCAGTCTCTCCTGGGAAGACCTCGCCTCTCTGAGTCGCTTCTCCGCCTCGTAATAAGTCGGGGGAAGATTCGCCGGCATGACTCATCCTCCTGAATCCTGAGGGGACCGCGGCAAAAGGGATCGACGCTCCCTATTCGGGCCGTCTCGTTTGCGCCTTGCGGTCGGAATCAAAAAGCATTATAAGAGCGCACCTCGCCATGAGGCTAAGCAGGACAACGTAATGTCGCTTGTAAGGAGAATTCATCTTGGAATGCCCCCAGTGCAAAGAAGAGCTCACGTTCGTCCGCACCTGAAGCCAGATGTACTGGCGCTGCCGGGCGTGCGGCGCATCGTATCCTCTGACGGAGATCAAAGACTGGATCACCGACGACATTGAGGAGCAACTGCAGTATTGCCGGGTAGACCGACTGTAGATCGGAAGAGCACACGTCTGAACTCCAGTCACGAGTGGATATCTCG
>CALBZH010000694.1 GCA_937889795.1 uncultured Syntrophobacteraceae bacterium
CCTTTTCGATGAGATCCTGGCCCGGATCCGAGCACATGAAGAGGTAATCCTTGGAGACGACGACACCCGGGAAGGTGGCCGCGTATTCCGCCACTTCTTTCACTCTGACACGATAGGCAATGTTGATCCCGCAGTGGCAGATGTAAAAGCCGATTCGCTCAGACATTACGGTCCTCCTGAAAAGATCTCGTCGATTGGCTTTCGGTCTTGCCCGACGTGTCAGACAAGTCAACCGATTGTAATAGCAGCTCCGATACCTCGTGAACACGGATCTTGCTGCCAACCCCGAGCCTGGCGATGGACTCGTTGAGCGTTCGGATGCAGTATGGGCACGCCGTAGCGATAACGGTCGCACCGGTCGAGAGGGCTTCCCGGATCCGGACCTCACCGAGACTTTCCTTCCCGTTGCCGCTCTTCCACGGTCCCCCGCTTCCACCCCCGCAGCAAAAGCTCCGCTCCCGGCTATTCTGCATTTCAATCAGCGTGACCCCCGGGATGGATTCAAGAACCCGTCGGGGTGGTTCGTAAATGGAGGAATGCCTCCCGAGATAGCAGGGGTCGTGGTACGTCACCGTGAGATCGAGCGCGTTGGCGGGCTTGATTCTCCCCTCGCGAATGAGCACATCGAGGAGCTCGGTCGCATGGACCTGGGTAATGTCCTTCAGGCCGTCGTAGTGCTTGCTGAAGGCATTCAGACAATGCGGCGAGAGTGTGAGAATCTTGGAAACACCCGCGTTCAGGAACATTTCGGTGTTTTTCCGGGTGAGATCGGCCGTCGCCTGCGAAGCCCCGATCTTGTCGACCACGTCCCCGCAGCAGGACTCCTGCGTCCCGAGAGATCCGTAGGCAGCACCAGCGTGATCGAGCAACCGCACGAGGGCCAGGCCCGCCCTTTGCGGCCCCTTGCCGGCGCTCGTGTCGAATGCCGTGGTGCAGCACGTGAACAGGCAGTACTCGTGCTCTTCCTTCTTAAAGGCTGGCAGCGAGCCTCCCTTGGCCCATTGCAGGCGGTCCTGCGCTCTTCCTTCCCACGGGGTGCCGTTTTGTTTCAGATTCGCGACCGGCGCCTCAAAGGATTTGGGCATCAATCCGGCATCGACAACCTGGCGACGGACCGATTTCACGAGATCGACGATCTCGATCCCGCGGGGACACTGCTCCACGCAGCTGTTGCACGCAGCGCACGTCCAGGAAGCCTGGTCGACGGAGACGTCCGAGCCTTTGTCCAGTCCGATGTCACGAAGAATTTTCCGGGGACTGTAGCTCGTGACCTCACCCCAGGGACAAGCCCCGGTGCACGCACCGCACTGCATGCAGCTCTGGAAGGTTTCGCCGATGTCTTTCTGGATCACGGCCAGAGCGGCCTTCGAACGCTGCAGGGCCTTTTCCTTGAGCGTCGTCAGAAAGATCGCCAAAGGCCTGTAGAAAAGGTGCGACCACTTTCCGAAGGGCACCTCGATCACCAGCATCGGCACGGCAATCGCCAGGTGAATGACGTACATGACATAGGTGGTCACCGGCCACCCGAGAAGCCGAACGATGTGCATGAGGATGCCGGTCAAGGAGGTGAGGAAGAGGAGACTCAGAAAGAGCCAGTCGGACATGTGCGAAAACCGGTGGATGCGCTCCTTCTTCTCGAGGCGACTGCGGAACATCTCCACGGTCATGAACAGCAGAACACCCGTCGCGTAGTAACCGAAAATACTCGAAAAATGCCAGCTGGAGTCATCCACCTGGAACCAACGGATGAAGACGATGATCAGGGTCATCATCGTTAAATAACCGGAAACCAGGATCAGGTGCTTCAACCATCGGCTCCGGTCCTCACCGCATTTCCGCCAGCGCTGTTGCGTGAGGAAGTGCACCACAAAGGTCTTGGCTTCCGTGACCCAGAGCGACAGCGGTACGCGGGTTCCATTAAGAATCAGCCGGGCCATCCTGAAGGCGTTGGAGAGCAGAAAGGTCGACAGGATTGCAGCCATCACCAGATCGCCGATCTCGATCCACATGACGGGCGCGAACGTATTCACGGCAACACGGTCGGTGACAATGGGACCGTGAAAGAAGACGAAGAGAAGCACCACGATCAGCGCCACCGTGCCCAACGCGCCGAATTCCCACGCTTCGGAGAGGTAGAAACGCTTCGCGAGCCCCGTCCAGTCGTATTGGGTGGTCAGCCAGCGGCGCGTCGCCATCATCGTCTCGGAAGGCTCGGCTCCCCGGGGGCAGTCGATGTTGCAGTCGCCGCAATAGTAACAAAGCCACGGTTCGGGTGATTCCAGAAGCTTGTCTTTCAAGCCGAGCTGCAGATAGCGATAAATCTTTCGAGGAAACGTGTTTTCCTGACCAGACAAAGGACATGCAGCGGCACAGTTGCCACACTGCATGCAGATTTCCATATCCCTGGCCCCAAGCCTTGCGACCTCATTGTAGAGATCCGGGTAAACACCGTTGTTCTTCACGATCTTCCCCTTGAGCGTCGACATGAAAGGGATGGAAAATCGCTATCCATACCTTGTTCAACTATCGATTAGCAACAGATCAATCCGCAATTAACCTATTTCAAGCAATATTGATATCTATTCAAAAACGACCAACTCGATGCTATCTTAAATCAGGTAGAAGATACGACGCAGGAAATCTACATCTCCAGGCTCTCTTGGCCTTATCGTTACTTACTTCTACCAATAGACCGCTTTGCAACAACCACGCTGGGGTGGAAGCAGTCCTTGGTGGCCGCCTTGCTCATTGAATCAACAAGCATGCCAGGAAGATTATCTCCACGGCAAAGCGGTCCCTTTTCAATTACTAAACAGAGGAGAACCGTTGCCGGAAAACAATCCCGGGAGCCATCTCAGACCACCTGAGGAAAAATTGAACAGCAGATTGATGAGGTTTTACTCAGAGCAGCGAGGGGGAGCGATCGAATCAGGTGCCTTAATTGCATGAAATTGACTTTGAAAATGCCTTCTTTTTGCAGGAAGCGCAACCACTAAACGAGGCTCAGCTCTGAACCGGGGCACTCCCCGACGCATTCGCACACGATGCCTCGTCGCTACGCTCGGGGGTTTCGCCCCAACGGTGATGCCCGTTTCCACAACCACGAGGCATGGCCTGACGACAATATGGCCGCAGCGCGGACCAACGGCGGCTTGATGCCCCAAGCGGGGACAGGTGCGACACGTCGGGGCATCCAAAGGACCGGATAAAAGGCCAATCAGGATCCCCTACGGGCTGCAACGGACGTCGCAACCGGATGGTTTTGGGGAAAGTGTTGGATTTATCGACAGCCAATCCACCGAAGCGCCGTGATACAGGCGCTGATGCTTGCCCCAGAAGGATGTTGAAAATTTAAACACCATGCTGAATAATTCAACATGCTCCACAAATGAGGGCGTGATGAAAGGTTCGTGTGAGCCCATGAGAATCGGCATCGTTGGAGGTGGCAAGCGTTGCAAGGCCTTGCTCGAGATGCTGGACTCCAACCGGTTGCCCAGTTTCAACGTCAAGGTGATTGGGGTCGCGGATCCGAACATGGACGCCGTCGGAATCAGATACGCCCAGAGAAAAGGGATCTACACCACTCGAGATTACGAGGACTTCCGCAGCATCGCGGGGATGGACTGCATCATCGAGCTGATGGACGCCCAGGCTCTTTCCATCATCGAGTCGTTCCACCCCGAGGCACCCGTCGCGGTCAGACAGCTGGAATCGGCCCTTTCCCGGCTCATCGGGGACATGATCCGGTTTCGCAACGAGTACCTCCTCGAGAAGCGTCAGCTCGCCATCCATGAAACGCTCGTCGACAGCATTTTCTCGAACATCCAGGATGAAGTGCTGCTGCTGCAGCCCGACTTCAGGATTCTCGACGTCAACGAGGCGTTCGAGAAATTCGTCTCGACCCGCAAAGAGGACATCATCGGGAAGCGCTGCTACGAGGTCATCCACTGCTCTCAAAACCCCATCGAAGAAATGGGAGACCTGTGCCCCCTCGTCAAGAGTCTGGAGACCGGGGGCACCGCCCACGCGATCCGGGAGCATTTCATCCAGGACGGACACCCGATCTATTGCGAAATGACCACCATGCCCCTGAAGAACGAAAACGGGAAGGTGGAGCTCGTTCTGGCCATCATGCGTGACATCACGGAGGAGCTGGAGCGACGGGTGGAGCAGCGCACGCGGAAGCTCAAGATGAACCTCGCCCGGCTGATTCACGAGGACAAGATGATCGCTCTGGGAAAGCTCGTCTCGAGCGCGGTGCACGAAATCAACAATCCCCTTTCCGGCATCCTGGCCCTTGCCCGTCTCATGCACCAGAGACTGGACGAAGGCTCCATCGAGGAAGCCGACCTCAAGCAGTTCGGCTATTACCTGCATCTCATCGACACCGAGGCCGCACGGTGCAGCAACATCGTCAACAACCTGCTTTCCTTCTCCCGGCAGCACAAAATCGAGTACCGAGACTTTCAGCTCAACGATATTATTAATAAAATTGTATTTCTGTTTCGACACAAGGCCGAGCAGAACGTGATTCGGATCCAGACCGAGCTCGCCGAGGACCTCCCCGAGATGACGGGCGATCCCTGCCAGATCCAGCAATGCCTGATCAATATCCTGTTCAACGCCATGGAGGCCATGCCGAACGGAGGCCGGGTGACGATTCGGACTTACTTCGACAGCGTCCACAATCTCATCTGCACCGAATTCGAGGACACGGGTGTCGGCATCCCGCAGGAGATGATCTCGAAGATCTTTGAGCCGTTCTTCAGCACCAAGCAGGGCGAAAAGGGGGTCGGTCTGGGCCTTTCCGTCGTGTACGGCATCATCAAGGAGCACCAGGGAACGATCTACATCAAGAGCGAAGTCGACAAGGGGTCCAACTTCATCCTGCGGTTCCCGAGGGCGGAGTCACACGAGGGGGCTCGATCGAGGCTGCAGGAGGTTGCTCGGGAATGCCGCATTGAGCCGCCCGCCCTCGCGGTGGAAAAGAAAGAATCACGATGAGCCAGAAGGCGAGGATCCTGATCGTCGATGACGAGCTGATCATTCGCGAGTCCCTGCTCGGATGGCTGAAAAAATCCGGACACGACGTGCGGGCGGTGGACGGCGGTCAGGCGGCCCTCAAGTTGATGGAAGAAGCCTATTTCGATCTTGTGTTCCTCGACGTGATGATGCCAGACGTCGGCGGTCTGGACATCTTGAAAACCGTCAAGAGCCACTATCCGGATGTGATGGTCGTTATGATCACGGCCTTCGGATCGGTCGAGAACGCCGTGCAGGCGATGAAGCTCGGAGCGAACGACTACCTGATGAAGCCCTTCGACCCGGAGCTCCTGAGCGTCTTGGTGGATAAGCTCTTGCGGCAGAAGCAGCTCATCGAGGAAAACCTGTCCCTCCGGGAGCAAGTGCAGGGTCTGGCCGGATTCGACAACCTGATCGGGGTCTCGGAAAGCATGCAAAGGCTGTTTGAGCTGCTCGAAAAGATCGCGAAAGTCGATTCGGCTGTCCTTATCCGAGGCGAGACGGGAACGGGAAAGGAGCTCATCGCCCTCGCCATCCACACGCGAAGCAACCGGTCGGGGGGCAGCTTTGTTCCCATCAACTGTGGCGCGTTCCCCGAGACATTGCTCGAAAGCGAGCTTTTCGGCCATGAAGCGGGAGCCTTCACCGGGGCGGCGCGGTCCGGCAAGAAGGGCAGATTGGAGCTGGCCCAGGACGGGACTCTCTTTTTGGACGAGATCGGCGAGATCCCGGCCAAGATGCAGGTGGACCTCCTGCGGGTGCTCCAGGAAAAGCGGTTTCAGCGGGTCGGGAGCTCCAAGGACATCTTGGTGAATTTTCGGCTCATCTCGGCCACGCACCGGAACCTCCTCGAAGAAATCAAGCGCGGCACCTTCCGCCAAGATCTCTACTTCCGCCTGAACGTGATCGAAATCGAGGTCCCGCCCCTGCGCGAGCGGGTGGACGACATCCCCATCCTGGCCCAGCACTTGCTGGACCGGTTCCGCAAGGAAACCAACAAGCCCGTCACATCCATTCAGAAGCAAGCCCTGGAGCTGCTGGAATCCCACAACTGGCCCGGCAACATCCGGGAACTGGAGAACGCCATCGAGCGGGCAGTCGTTTTGGCTAAAGGCAGCCAACTGACTCGAAGCGACTTCGCCTTCCTCTTTCGCTCACCAGGCCAGGCCCCCCCTCACTCCCTGGAAGAAATGGAGCGCAGCCACATCGACCAGATCCTCAAGTACTGCCAGTGGAACATCTCCAAGGCCGCCAAAATCCTCCGGGTCAACCGCACCACCCTGCACAACAAAATCAAGCGATACAACCTCCGCGCCCCCGAATCCCAGCAGCCCGACTTCGACGGGCGAACCGGGCAAGCCTGATCCTCCGGGCAGCCGGAAAGAGGCGAGCCCA
>CALBZH010000695.1 GCA_937889795.1 uncultured Syntrophobacteraceae bacterium
ATGCCCTTGCTGTGAGCCGCGATCGAACGATCTCTGACTTCTTCCAACATCCGGAGAGTAATGGCCCAATGGGGATCATTGGCTGCGACATTGTAGCTACCGGACCAAAGTAGAACGCCCATTGTTCCGAGTACAACTCCGGTGAGCGCCAGAAAAACCGAAAAACATTTTATTTTACTCATCGTTCCTCCTCCAAGACGGCGGTCAGCTTACCGTTTCGTTCGCCAAGGGATAGATTCTGGCTCACATTCGGACTTATCCCTCCAGAAATTCCTTCAGACCGTAGTCGCCAATCTTTTTCCTGAGCGTGGGACGGCTGACCCCAAGGATCTGGCAGGCCTCCCCGTAGTTTCCACCCGTGTGTCGAAGTACCCTCAAGATGTGCTCCTTTTCCATCTCATCCAGGCTTCGCAGGGGCTCATTTGCTTGGGCCGTTCCGGCGAGCGGCCCGCCGCGGCATTCCGGCGCTTGAAGCCAGCACTCGTCGAGCTCCAGGACGTTTCCACTGGATAGAATCATGGCCCTTCTGAGGACGTTTTGAAGCTCGCGAACGTTTCCCGGCCAGGGATATGCCATCATGAGATCCATGTAGCGGCTCGGAACGCGCTCGATTTTCATGTGCAGCTCCTGGTTGAGCTGCGACACATAGTACTCGACCAGCGAAACGATGTCCTCCGGGCGCTCTCGAAGCGGCGGGATACGAATGACGAATACCTTGAGCCGGAAGTAGAGCTCCTCGCGAAACTGTCCCGTCCTCAAAAGGTCCTCCATGTCCCGGTTCGTTGCGGCCACAACGCGGGCTTTGAGAGGAACGTCCACCAGCCCTCCCACGCGCTGGAATTCCTTTTCCTGAAGCACACGGAGTAGCTTGGCCTGAAGGTCGAGAGACAGTTCGGCAATTTCGTCAAGAAAGATGATGCCGCCCCCTGCAAGCTCGAGTTTTCCAATCTTGCGCTGAACCGCTCCTGTGAAGGCACCTCTCTCGTGCCCGAAAAGCTCGCTTTCAAGGAGGGTCCCGACGATGGAGGCACAGTTGAGGGCAACAAAAGGCTCCCCGGGGGTCGATTGCTGATGGATGGTTCTGGCAACGAGCTCTTTTCCTGTCCCGGTTTCCCCTCTTATGAGCACCGAAACGGGCGCTTGGGACACCCGCGCGATGTCTTTGATCAATTCGAGAATCCCCTGGCTTCGCCCAATGATCTGATTGGGCTTGTATGTTTCCGAGATGATATGGCTGAGTTTTTCGATCTTGTCCTGATTTCGTCGCCAGACGAGGATCTTTTCAAGGAGCACATCGAGGGCGTCGAGATCCAGCGGCTTATAGAGGTAGTCCGCAGCCCCGAGCTTGATGGCGGAGAGGGTCGCGTCCATGTCCTGGTAGGCAGTGATCATGATGACATCGCCTTTGAGACCTTCTTTTTTGGCCCGCTCCAGGGCGTTCGTTCCATCCATCCCGGGCAGGTGGACATCGAGCAGAACGAGGTCGGGCTCCTCCTTTCGCCAGGCTTCCAGCCCCTCACGACCGTTGAAGGCAACCGTCACATCATACCTCTTGCTGCGAAAATAGAGATCGAGGGTGTGGGCAAGTGATTGATCGTCGTCAATGATGAGGATTCTTTTCATCCCGCACCCCTTGAAGATGGAGTTGCACCACCGTTCCCTGCCCCTCTTCACTTGAAACCTGGATGGAGGAGCCGTGGGCATCCAGTATTTTCTTGACGATGCAGAGGCCCAAACCGGTTCCCTTCTTCTTTGTGGTGAAGAAGGGTTGAAAGATACGTTTGAGATCCTGAGCTGAAATCCCCGTTCCGTTGTCCGATATCGTCAGGGTGATGCCCGATTTCCCATTCATGTGGGTGAAGGAGGACACAATTTCAACGCTTCCGTCGCGTGCGGTAGCTTCCACGGCGTTTTTCACGACGTTGACCAAAACCTGTCTCATCTTGTCCGGGTCCACCACGACTAGCGGCAATCCGCCATCCAGCCTCTTGAGAACCGTGACATGTTTTTCTTTGAAGAGCGGATCGAGCTGCCGCAGACTCTCTTCGACCAATTTCTCGACAGGAACCGGCATCGGCTCGATGGTGAGTGGTTTGCTGTTGTTCAATAGAACCGTAAACAGCCTTTCGAGCTGCATTACTTGGTCCAAAGCAATCCGGTAGTGCTCGGAGAGGAGGCTTCCTCGCTCCAGGGTACGACCAATGATTTGAAGGTTCAGCTTAACCGAGGAAACGGGATTACGCATTTCATGGACCACGCTTGTGACAAGTTCGCCGACGGCAGCCATTTTTTCGGACTGCACAAGGTTCTCCTGAGTTTCGAGGAGCTCTTCGTAAGCCTGTTGCAAAGAGATTTCCTTCTGTCGAAGCGCGGTAATCACGCGAGAAA
>CALBZH010000696.1 GCA_937889795.1 uncultured Syntrophobacteraceae bacterium
ACGAGCTATCCACTCGTGACTGGAGTTCAGACGTGTGCTCTTCCGATCTGCTCCTGCCGTCCCTTTTCGTTTCGCACCCGCAGTCTTCCAACGCCCTTATGAAGGATCACATCATCGCGCACCAAGTGCACAAGCTCGCTCACCCGCAGCCCGCACTGCAGGAAGAGCTGCAAGATGGCAAGGTCCCGCGCTCCATTTCTGCCGTTGAGGTCGACCGATGTGACCAGACGGCGCACCTCCGATTGGCTCAACGGGGCTCCATCTTCGATGAATTGACCCGGTAGGTCTTGAGGTCGCGGGCGAGCAGGCGCCGATGCCAGCCCCGGGCCAGGATGAAGGTTGAGAAGGCGCGCAGTGCGGCTATGTGGCGATTGACCGAGGTGGCGGAAAGGTGCCGGTCGTTTCGGATATACTGGATGAAGGCCTGGAGATCGGTCTCCTGGATCCTTGCAACAAAGGGTCCGGGCTTTTTGAGCTCACCGCGATAGAAGGTCCCAAATCCTTTCATGGCATAGGCGTAGCTTGAAACCGTGTGCTCCGAGCGGCCTCGACCGTAGAGGTCGTTTTCGAAAGCGGCCAGGATCTCCTCCCAGGAATCCGGCGCATGGGCATTCAATGGAGTTTTTTTCTCATCGAGTGTTTCTAGAGCTTCCCGGCTCACTTCCGCACTCCCTCCCGTCACTGGGTGTCCTTTTAGGGAGCATAACACTCAACGGAAGGAGAAATCCATTGAATGTTTTCTGTTGAGAGTCCGAGCGGACCAAATATTCAACAGAATGTTTTTCCTTTTCAGAGTTTTCTGTTGCAAGTTTGCGGAGCCGGAATTTCTGCTAGAAAGTGACCATGATATCTGTTTCAGCAACGATCCTAAATACTTAAAATTTCCGACATGAACGCCCTTTCCGATGTACGAAACCAAATTACAAGCGGTGAAGCAGCTTCTCCAGGCAAAGCTCCATGAGCCTCTACCCAAAGTGGGGAAATGGCTTGGGTCTGTTGTGCAGGGCCATATGAACTACTACGCTGTTCCCGGCAACATCGACAGCATCAGCACCTTCCGAACCCAAGTGGCTCGCCATTGGTTCCGTGCCCTACGGCGGCGGAGCCAGAGGCATCGCATGCCTTGGAGTCGGTTCACTTTCCTTGTGGCTCGGAATCTTCCCAAAAGTCGCATTGTGCACCCGTACCCTTATGTTCGATTTCACGCCATTCACTCGAAGTAGGAGCCGTATGCGGTAGTTCCGCACGTACGGATCTGCGCGGGGGCTGCCGGGCAACCGGCATTCCTACCGCGATCCGACAAAGCTGCCCTTTCGGATGTGCGAATCCTTATGGAAGCCGATAAGTGTCTTCACATTTGTCGAGTTCCTTAATCGCAAATCGCCGCTCAGCCGCCCCTGGGCTTGCCGGCCTTCTTGAAAAGGAATGCGAGGGGAATGCCCAAAAAGGCAACGTAGCCGAGCAGGCGAAAGTTATCGACGAAAGCATACAGGGTAGACTGTTCCACCAGCAGATGGTACATGACACCGTAAGCCTTCCGGGTTGCCGTGACGATGTCGCCCCGGGAGAGGAAGAGCTGCCGGAGGTGCTCGAGCCATTCTCGGTAGGCGGGTTCGTAGGGCGTGAGGTGTGAGACCAGGATGGATTGGTGCGCCTGGGCGGACCGGGCGAGCATGGTGGTCACGATGGCGATCCCGATGCTGCCGCCCATGTTGCGCATCAGGTTGTAGAGGCCCGTTGCGGTTCCCATCCGTTCGTTGGGAAGGCTCCCCATGGCGATGGTCGTGAGCGGGACGAAAATGAATCCCATGGCCGCTCCGATGATGATGTTGGGCAAAACGACGCTTGCCATGGAGATTTCGAGATTGATCCTTCCCAGCATGAAACCGGCCGTGGCGAGCGCCAGAAAGCCGCCGATGATCATGAGGCGCCCGTCAACCCTTCTTACCAGGCGTCCCGCGAGCGTGACCGAAAAGAGCGCTCCCACGCCCCGCGGCGTGATGGCAAGGCCGCTTTGAAGCGCCGGGTAGCCCATGAGCTCCTGCAGGAACAGTGGGAGCATCACAAGCGTTCCGTAGAGGATGATCCCGTAGAGGGTCGCCATCAGGATACCGATCGAGAAGTTGCGGTTGGCGAGAATCCGAATATCCACAATGGGATGCTTCACCCGGATTTCCCAAAGGAAAAAGGCGATCAGGGAAACAATGGAAATCCCCGTGGACCAGCGAATCCAGAGGGCGGAGAACCAGTCGTCCTGCTGCCCCTTGTCGAGGATCAACTGCAACGCTCCAAGGCTTACCGCCATGAGGACGAACCCCACATAGTCGATCCTGCCGCCCTTACCTCCCCTGACGTAGGGAGGGTCCTCGATGAGCATCTGGGTCAGCACGGTCGCGAGGACACCCACGGGCAGATTGATGTAGAAGACCCAACGCCAGGAGTAGTTGTCGGTGATCCAGCCTCCAAGGGTCGGACCCACAATGGGAGCCACGATCACGCCCAGGGCGTAGACCGCCATGGCCTCGCCGCGCTGGACCGGAGGAAAGCTTTCCAGCAGGACCGCCTGGGAAACCGGGAGCAACGCCCCCCCGCTTGCTCCCTGAACGATCCGGGCCAGGATGAGCACCGGCAGGGAAAAGGCCGCGCCGCAAGCCACCGACGAGACGGTGAAAACCACAATACTTGCCATCAGAAAGCGTTTTCTTCCCAAATAGAGGCTCATCCAGCCCGTTATGGGCAGAACGATCGCGTTGGCCACCAGGTAGCTCGTAAGGACCCAGGTGGCCTCCTCACTGCTTGCCGACAGGCTTCCGGCTATCTGGGGAAGCGCGACATTGGCCACTGAAGTGTCCAGGGCGACCATGA
>CALBZH010000697.1 GCA_937889795.1 uncultured Syntrophobacteraceae bacterium
TCGTGAAGGGTCGAAACGATTGCTGAAGACCCTGCTGGGCAGAGTGCTCTTCGGCCTGGGCTGTCACAAGCTGCTTCTCTCCGGAATGGGGGTTGTCGTCGAATTCCATCGGGTGAACGATGACCGGAAGCCGGACGCCATGAATTGCGGCACCGAGCAATTCATGGCCTACTGCCGGTTTTTCAAGACGTATTTTGCCGTGGTCCCATTGAGATCGATGGTGGACAAACTGGAAGCCGGCCTTCCCCTGGGTGGTGAGCTGGCCATCACGTTCGACGACGGATACCGGGACAACGCTGTAAACGCAGCCCCGATTCTCAAGGAAATGGATTTGCACGCGACGTTCTTCGTTGTTTCAGGATTCATCGGATCCACAGCAGTCCCTTATTGGGACAGAATGAGCGGTCAGACTCATTCTTGGATGAGCGAAGCCGAGCTGGTGGGGCTTCAGGACGCCGGTTTCGAGGTCGGCTCCCATTCACACACGCATGCCGACCTCGGCTCGATTCCCATGGACCAGGTGCGAGAGGAGCTTTCCCGTTCCCGCTCCTCGCTCGAATCGCTCCTGGGAAGACCGCCCGACCTCTTCGCCTACCCCTTCGGAGACCCCAGCAACATCACGCCTCAGGCGCTGCTGGAGGTGCGCAACACCGGGTACCGTTGCTGTGCCAGCGGGTTTGGTGGATTGAACGCGACCGGGTCCGACCCCTTCGAACTGAGACGATTCCCCATCTCGGTCTGGTATTCGTCTCCCTATCATCTGGCGGGCGACATCCTGGCGCACGCCTTGAGATCACGGATACGACCCTGGCTCAAAAGGAAGGCGAACCCGTGACCCATGGCCTCAAGATCCTGTTCCTGGTCAATTGGGCCGAGGGGGGAAGCTGGCCTTTCCTTAAAGCCGTTGCCCCCTATCTGGCCAAGGCGGATCTCCTCCATGCGAGGACCTTCGCTCACCCTCCGGTTTCCCGTGTCAACCCTTATTCCGTGAAAGGCTCCGAATTCTATCTGCCCCTCAAGGCGCTTGCGATGCGCAGACACTATGACCTCATCGTCTCTTGGTCGCTGCGAATGGGAATGGTTTACGGCCTTCTGAACCGAATCGCGGGAGCCAAACGGGGAGGGCTCCATGTCGTCCAGGATTTTCACGTCAACCCCCTGCGTCATGACCCCGCATACCGACTCCGACTGCAATGGCTTCGTCTGGCTCGCCCTGGCATCGGCTTCTATTGGTGCACGTCGTCCGAAGAGGAAGTCCTGTACGCGCAAGTCTTCGACATCCCCCGCGAACGCCTTCGTTTCCTGCCGCAGGCCCCACCCGACCGCTACCTCGGCTACCCCATCCTGCAGCACCAAGACTATGTCTTTGCTTACGGGAACAGCGACCGGAGCTTCGAAACGCTCATCCGTGCATGTGCTGACATGAAAATCACGGTGCGCATTCTCTCCCAGCGATACGCTCCCGGGGGTTCTCTTCCGAAGAACGTCGAGCTGATTCAGTCCAGAATGCCTGAAGCGGAGCTGATGCGGCTTGCGGCCCAAGCGCGTCTCATCGTCATCCCGCTCCAGGACTACCGGATTGCGGCGGGACAGCTTTCGATGCTGGAGGCCATGGCTCTCGGAAAGCCAGTCGTTGTCACCGAGAACCTGGCGACGAAGGAATACGCGATGCATGGAGAGACCGCTCTGTTTTTCACGGCCGGCGACACCCATGGGCTGAGGCACAACATCCAATCGCTGCTGGAGAGCCCGCATCTCGCCGAGGCGATGGGCGCGAAAGCCAGAATGGCCGTTTCGACGCTTCACGAACGCCGGATTGCCATTTTCCGCGACACCGTCCTTGAGATGGCCCGCTAAGCGTTTCATTTCCCTGCCCAAAGAAACGCCAGGGACCTGGGGATCCGATCCGGACTGATCAAGAGCGCGAGGCTTGCCGCAATTTCAGGGCTCGATCCGACCCGCACGGCCGTCAGGTAAGTGACGGCGAGCAAGATCGCCGAGACGAGCAAGGCGATCAAGGGAGGGGCTTGGGCAAACAGACCGATCTGCTTGAGACCGTAGCCGATCATCGCCATGAGGCCTGCCGCGGCAGCCAGGCGGAGGAGGCAACGCCACAGGTCCGCGAAATCGTGGAACTGCAGACGGCGGGTCAACAGGATGATGAACAGGGATGACAGGATTCCAAGCGTCACGGCGGAGGACAGGGCAATCCCCTTCACGCCGATCCAACGGATGAAAAGCACGTTGAACGCGACATTCAACACCACGGACAGGCAGCCCATGAGGAACAATGTCCTTGTATCCCGCATGGCCGAAAAAAACGTCCCATTCACAAACGTATAAGCATAAAAAAAGAGACCGCTGCTGAAGCAGGCCAAGGTCCCCGCTGTCTCCCGCGTGGCCTCCGGCAGAAACGCGCCGCGCTGCAGCAGCACGGCGACAATCTGCTCTGAAAACAGGACCGTAAATCCCATGAGCGGAAACGTGAGGAAGGCCAGGACGATGACGGAGTGCTTGAAAAGCCGCCGAAGCGGGCTCCGGTCCTCCGCCAGCGACTGCTCGGCCGCGAAGGGGAAAATGGACCTCGAGATGGCCATGATCACGACCTGGACGGGCAAGTCGTTGATCCGATACGCATAGCGCAGCGTGGAAACGGACCCGGCCGCCAACTGCGTGGCCATGGCCTGGTCCACCAGCAGATTCGAGTTGGCCATGAGCTCGCTTCCAACCAGCGGCACCGCAAGTATCAAGAATGTGCTGAGCGTCTCCCGGCTTGGCAGCCCCATCGGCAGCAGACGCACACCCTCCCGGACAAGAAGGAGCACCATGTAAGCGGTCTTGCACAGGGTTCCCACGAGCGTGCCCCATAGCAGAGCCCCGATGCCCAGCTCCTTGCCGATGACCAGCATCACGATGATCAGGAGGTTCACGAAGATGGGGGCGGCGGACAGACCGAAAAAGCTCTTCTTGGCTTGGAGCAGGCCGCGGACGATGATCCCGACACCATCGAGCACAATGAGCAGGACCAGGAAGCGTTGAAGCGTGACCGCCAACCCTTTCACCTCCGCGTCAAACCCATAGCCCATGACGGCGATGATGGACGGACTGGCTGCAAAGGCGGCGAGAGCCATGATGCTGAAAAACAAGACAAGGGCGTAAAACAAGCGAACAGCGCGGTTCGAAGCCTCTCCCGGTGAGTCGTTGATCGTCCATTCTGAATAAAGCGGCACCAC
>CALBZH010000698.1 GCA_937889795.1 uncultured Syntrophobacteraceae bacterium
TTGGCCCGTTCTTGCACTTGCTGGCTGGAGCCGTTCCTCTGATGCTGTTGCTGGGTGGCGCGATGGCCGCTTACCTCGGCTACGATGAGGTAAAAGACAAGCTCCCATTCCCCAAGAAGAAGGAAGAAGGCGCTGCCGCTCCTGAGCCCGGATTCAAGGAAGAAGCCGAGAAGTACAAACAAGAAGCCGAACGCCTGCGCGCCGAGCTTGAGAAGGCGAAAGCCACCAGCTGAGAGGCTGGTCGATACATGGGTCAAAAAAACCGCCTGTTCAGGCGGTTTTTTTATTTCTCTTCGTCGTCATGGGTGGGCCGTGGCCCAGTTCGCACCCCAGCCCATATCCACCTTCAGCGGAACGGCAAGCGCCCACACTCCCTCCATCTTGCTCCGGACCAGCTCCCGAGCTCGATCCAGCTCCTCGATCGGTGTCTCAAAGACCAATTCGTCGTGAACCTGAAGCAGCATCGCGGTCTTCATGCCGCTCTCGAGAAGAGCCGCATGGATCTCGATCATGGCCTTCTTGATGAGGTCCGCCGCGGTGCCTTGGATCGGCGTGTTCACTGCCAGTCTCTCCCCCTGCTGTCGGATGGCATGGTTGCGGCTCTGGAGCTCAGGAATGGCTCGGCGCCTGCCGAGCAGCGTCTCGGCGTAGCCACACTTTCGTGCGAGCTCGATGGAAGCTTCGATATGGGCTTTCACCCCGCTGTAGCGCTCAAAGTACCGGTCGATGGCCGCCTTGGCGATCTTCTGGGTGATTTTCAATCGCTGAGCGAGACCAAAGGCGCTCATGCCATAGATGATTCCGAAGTTGATCATCTTGGCCTGGCGGCGCATTTCTGGTGTCACGTCCATGGGAGTGATATTGAACATTTCAGCGGCCGTGTGTGCGTGGACGTCCCTGCCGGACAGAAAAGCCTCCCTCAACCGTTCGTCTCCGCTGTAATGAGCCAGGATCCTCAGCTCGATTTGAGAATAGTCCGAGGAGAGAAGAACATGCCCGGGGGCGGAGACAAAGGCCTCGCGGATCTTTCGGCCTTCCTCGGTCCGGATGGGGATGTTCTGGAGGTTCGGGTCCGAGCTGCTCAGTCGGCCCGTTGTGGTGACCGTCTGGTTATAGGACGTATGAATGCGCCCGGTACGGGGGTTGACGAGCTTCGGCAGGCTGTCGACGTAGGTTCCTTTGAGCTTGGCGAGACTGCGATAATTCAAGATGTGCTCGGGTACGGGGTGCTCCAGGGCCAGCTCCTCGAGGACGCCCATGTCCGTGGACGGACCGGTCTTTGTCTTTTTGATGACTCGGAGGCCAAGCTTTTCAAAGAGGATGTACGCGAGCTGTTTGGGGGACTGGATGTTGAACTCCTCCTTGGCGAGGTCGTAGATCACCGCGGTTTCGGCGTCCAGGGCCTTCTGGAATTCGATCGACAGCGCTTCGAGCTTTCCTGCCTCGACCAAGATACCCCGGGATTCCATCGCCGCGAGCACCTCAACAAGGGGCATCTCGATGTCGTGAAAGAGGCTCCAAAGTTTATGGTCTTCAAGCTTTTGCCGCAGAACCGGCTCCAGCCTCAGGAGGGCTTCGGCTCGTGAGCAGGCTGTCAGGGCAGAGCCCGTGATGGCGTCTGATCCCTCCCTGAGGGTGGGGGGGGAGGCGAGGTCGAACCGTTCATCGAGATACTCGGCGGCGATGCGGTCAAGCTTCGGAGATTGCGTTCCGGGCTGGATCAAGTAGGCCGCAAGCATGGTGTCGAAGAGGGAGGGGGGCAGCTTGAGCCGGTTTCTCTCCAGGACCATCGATGCGGATTTCAAGTCCTCACCAATCGTAACCACTCCCTCCTGTGCGAGCAGTGACAGGACGTCTTGGATAGGCGCGCCCTCAGAGAAGGGTACGTAGAACGCCGCCCCTTCAGCCGTGCAAAGGGCAATGCCCTCGATGTGCGATTCCATCGGTCCCCCGGGACTGCCGACGATGTCGAGGGCTGCGCGCTTCACTGTCTCGATCTGGCCAGTCAGCTGCTGAAGCCGGCCGGCTGAGTCAATGACGGTGGTCGTGAGCGACTTGACGGCTGACGTCTTGGATGTGAAAGCGGGGTCGTCGGACATCGTGGACCGAATGGCATCCAGGAGCCCCTTAAACGATAGGTCCTCATACAGGTGGACAAGGTCGTCCTTGAGAGGCCGCTTTGGCTGGTATGCCTCAAGCGATTCCCCGAGAGAGATTTCCTCCCTGAAGGAGACCAAATCCCGAGAGAGGTATGCCGACTCCTTTCCGTCCACGAGCTTTCGCATCAGAGAAGCGGGAGTGATCGTATCGATTCGCTCGTAGATGGCGTCGAGGGTCCCATGCTGCTGCAGGAGCTGTTTGGCTGACTTCTCCCCGATGCCTTTGACCCCCGGGACATTGTCCGAGCTGTCTCCAACGAGTGCGAGATAATCTCTGACCTGAGCTGGCGTCACCCCAAGCTTCTCAAAGACGGTCGCTTCGTTGAAGAGACGGTCCTTCTGGGGGTCCCACTGGAGGATGTCTGGATCGTGGACCAACTGGTGGAGGTCTTTGTCTCCGGATACGATGACGACCTGAAAGCCTTCGTTGGCAGCCCACCGAGCCAACCGGGCTATGAGATCATCCGCCTCGTAGCCGGTCATTTCCAGCTGGGGGAGGCCGTGGCAGCGGACAAGCTCCTTGATGTAGGGAATCTGGACCACGAGGTCTTCGGGCATCTTCTGCCGAGTGGCCTTGTAATCCGTGAACAGCTCGTGGCGGAAGTTCGGACCCGGTGCATCAAACACCACGCACACATGGGAAGGAGCCTTGTCACGCATCACCTTCGTGATCATCTGAGCGAAGCCGTAGATGGCCTGAGTCGGCATACCCTTGGTGTTGGTCAGCTTTCCGATGGCGTAAAAGGCCCGGTAGATGTAAGAGCTGCCGTCGATGAGATAAAAGCTCCTGCGGGTTTTTTCCATCGCTGCTCTCATTCGTCCCGTTTGTTGAGGAAATCCTGCAAATTGGCATGATCCCCCGACTTGGAATGAAGGGGGGGCGGTAGGTATTCGAGATTGACGTGGCTCATGGCGTGAAAGATGTTACCCCGCACTTTCCTGTTGCCGCGGTAGAGCTCTCCGAGCAACCGGCGCACTTCCCCCCGCTTGTTGCTCCCGGCCGAAGGGCAGGGATTTGGAATGATCGGAAGCCCCATGCGCTCCCGAAGCTTTTCGACCTTCGAGGCGGGAACCAGGGCAAGGGGGCGGATGACGGTGATCTCACCTCCGAAAAATGGCTGCCTCGGGACCATCCCGGCGACCTGTGCGCCATACCAGATGTTGATGAAGAAGGTCTCGATGAGGTCATCCTGATTGTGTCCCATGGCGATTTTGGTGCAGCCGAGCTTTCGGGCCTTGTCGAACAAGGCAATCCGGCGAAGGCGGGCACAGAGGAAGCAGGGATTTTCCCGGTTCTCCGGTCCGTGCGCCCGTGGGCCGTGATCGGTTCGCAGGATGGCATACGAAAATCCCTCGCGCTTGAAATAGCCTTCGAGGGCGTCTGCGGAAGGCGGATCGAAGCCGGGGTCAACGTGGACCGCAACCAAATCGTAATGGCCGGGAATGCGCTGCAATCGCTCGCGCAGCAGCCACAAGAGCAGCATGCTGTCCTTTCCTCCCGAGACGCCTACGGCAATGCGGTCACCGTTCTCGATCAGCCGGTAGCCATGGATGGCTTTGCCCACAAGGCGACGGACTTCTTTGTCTAGAAACGCCATGCCTGCAACCCGCTTTCTTCCTGCGGCGTGTCACCCCCGCCCGTCGAAGGCCTGCCCCTGGATGTTCAAGTGCGCGACGGCTCGTTTGATCCCGGCGAGCGTGAGGTCTTCCATGTGAAACACACGGCCGATATGGCGAATCGTGCTGCTCTCACCATCCCAGTGGGACTTGGGGATCGGATTGAGCCAGACGCTGGCCGGAAAAGCGGACGCCAACTCCCGGAGCCATTCCATGCCGGGGCGTCTCTCGGTGTTTGATAGATCCAGGATCGACCCATAGGACGCCATCAGCTCGGAAGGGGCCATATTGGCGTCGCCAATGAGAATCAGGCGTGTGCTTTTTCGCTCACTGACGAGCTTTTCCCATCTCACCGGTATGGTCCGCGGAGGGTCGCTGTAAACCGTCCCGTAAATGCAATTGTGAAAGTAGTGAAAGTGCACATCCCGGAACAGGTCGCGCAGCTTGTTGAAGATCGTCTTGACGAGCGCGATGTATGGGGTCATGGAATAGCCGCCGTTATCCACCATCACGATGAGGCGAAGCCGGTTTCGGAGCTCGCGACGAAAGATGAGCTCGATCTCGCCCCCATTGGCCGCCGTCTTGGCGATGGTCTCGTCGACATCGAGCTCGGTTTCGGGGCCGGTTGGCCGCAGACTCTTCAAAGACGTCAGGGCCTGACGGAGGTTCTCGGTCGATAGGGTGGCATCCTCGCTGTAGTTGATGTAGCGACGGTCGTCGATGACCTTCTGGGCGGACCGATACATGCTACGGCCATAGACGCGGACTCCCCCGGCGTGCTGGCCGCCGTGTCCGTAAGGGGAGCGACCCCGGGAGCCAATCCAGCGGTTGCCCCCGTGGTGTGCCTCCTTCTGAGCGAGGACCGTCTCCCAGAAGCGAGCCAGAAGCTCTTCCGTGTCGAACTCCCGGATTTCGTCGAGCGCAAGGACGCCGTTTTCAATCTGTTCTATGAGCCATTCCTGGAAAGGCTTGCCCGCGAAGAGCTCCTCCCAGTCTACGATGCTCCGGCCTCCTTCCATGCCGAGGAAAAACGCCGCGAAGACGCGCTCAAACAGGTCGTAGTGCTCAACGCGTTTGACGAAGATGAGCCGTGAAAGCAGGAAGAGATCGTCGAGATTCGCGGCAAGGCCTCGTCCCAAAGCGTGAAAAAGCTCGAGAACGTACTTGACGCTCACGGGAATGCCCGCATCCTGAAGCTGGTAAACGAAACCGATCATGACGTCATTTTCTATCCGGAGTTAACTGCCCTCAATCACAGGCGTGACGATCGTCGGATGCCTTTGAATTTGAGAAGGTCTTCGGTCCTCTTGAGCAGGGTTCCGATGTGAACAACGTCCTTGCCCGCTCCTGGCGCTCGGTCTCCCTTGGATCGCATTGCGCCGACCCAATCCAGCAGCTCGGCCGTTGCCGGGGGTTTTTCAAATCCTTGCTCCCGCAGCCGGTAAAAGGACGTGAGGCTCGCTTCGAGGAAAGGCTGCGGGATGTTCGGATAATGCAGCTTTACGATTGCCGACATTTCGTCAGGCGTTGGAAACGGGATGTAATGGCAAAAGCATCGCCGCAGGAACGGATCCGAAAGCTCACGCTTGGCGTTGCTGGTGATGATGATGATGGGGGGGCGGGCTGCCGTGACCTTGTGATTGATCTCCCGGATGACGAAGGAGCGGTCTTCGAGCACGTCCAGCAGGTTATCCTGGGTGTCCGAGTCGGTCTTGTCGATCTCGTCAAGGAGCAAGACCCTGCGGTCTTCGGCGAGAAACGCTCGGCCAATGGGCCCAAAGCGCAGGTAGTCCCAAATGTTGTTGACGTCGCGTCCCGTGTCACCGCTTCCAAAGCGGGAGTCGTTGAGTCGCAGCACCGTGTCGTAAACGTAGCAGAGCTCTTCCCCCTTGAACGTGGACTTGCAGCGGGCTTCCTCCATGCTCAGGTCCAGCGCCCGGGATATTTCGAACGCGAGCTGGGTCTTGCCGGTACCGGCTTCTCCGGTCAACAACAGGGGTTTTTCAAGGGAGATGGCGATATTGACGATCTCACGGAGCTCGGGGTTGAGGTAGTAACGGTCGGTTCCCTCGAAGCGCATGGTCATTCTCTCCATCTGTGGCGTGAGTGGGGTCATGGACCGGGGACGACCGCACGAGAGTCTCCCCGCTTCGCTATCATAGTGGAATGAGCCTGGGTTGACAATCTGCAGCAGCCCCTTGAGCCTCATGTTCCGCACTCCCGTTCGGCTCGCTCGGTGCGCGGTCCAACGCATGCGCGAGCTCGTTCACCTTTCCCCATCCAAGTTGTCTGAATCTGGGAAAAGTGTTGACATTTCGTTAATAATCCCAGCTCCCCGGTAAGCCTCAATTTGTAACTTGCCGATATTATATCTAAAACATCGCCGGAAACGACGGGCACGCGTCTTGCTCAACCTGCCGTCAACAGAAACGAAGGAGGGTGACATGTGGGTTTCCTTGCACATTCTGGTTGGGTTGATCGTCGGGTACGAGGGTTTTTCTCTATTGTCTGAAAATGCTCTCCCCGGCTGCGCGGCTCTTATGGTGAGCGGGTTTCTCATTCTGACGGCGGTTGACGAGCTGTATCGGGCCAAAGGGGAAACGGGACGTTGAAGTGGTGCTCACAAGACCAAACGTGTCCTTTGGTTCGCACGCGAAAAGAGGTCAACCGTTGTGCTTGCCGACCGCAGCGTTGGCATTGAAAAGCCAGAAAAGGAGGGGCAGGGATGAGGCAGCGCTTGCGATGGTCTCTGGCGATGGCTCTGCTGGTGGCGATCTGCACGATCTCGGCGATGAGCTTGGGGGACAAAAGCGTGGCGCGAGCGGAAGGAATCCCGGTGTGGTTCTGCAGAGCTGAGGGGACCTACACGACCTGCCCTGCATCCAGGGCCTGGCGCCCCTGCCAGGAGCGCCGCCTCGAAGGGAAGGGAGCGGCGTGGGACAGGACGTCCGCCTGCATGGATGCTGAGCGATCCTGCACGGAGAGCCTTCTGAGGGCTCTGATGCTCGAAAGCAAACAGGGAAATGCCAACGTCAAATCCCGCTGTGCGATCACTCACTGCGAGATTGATTCACTCGAGACCCTCACGCAGCGGATGCTGTCGCCAAGCTCCTGATCTGACTCCTGGACGACAACCGTCCGACGAAGTAAAGTTAAACCTTCCGTGGGACAAGGCATCAATACGATGGACAGCAAAGGACCGACATGACCTCACTGCAGATGGCGTCTTCATGTTACTGATACACCCGCCGGTATGTAAACCCTGTGAACCGCCTCCCGGCATCGCCAGATTGGCGGGAGCCCTCGATCAATTCAACATCGCAAGCTCCGTGTGGGATGCAAACTTGGAAGGTCTCTTATGGCTCATGCACCAGGTGCCGGGGGCTTCCGACACATGGACCAGGCGGGCGGAACGGCATTGCAACGAGCATCTCGATCTGCTCAGGAATCGCCGTGGCTATGACCAATTGGGCCGGTATGGGAAAGCCGTGGGAGACTTGAATCGACTTCTCGATCAAGCCGGGAAAGCGTATGGTGCTCGGCCGGGACTTTCCAACTTTGCTCACGATGAGTGGTCACCGGTTAGAAGTGGCGATCTTGTTCGAGCCGCTGGAGCTCCTGAAGCGAGCCCCTTTTTCCCATTCTTCTCCGAGGAGATGCTGTCGAGAGTCTGCAAGGAAGCTCAAGCAGTCGTTGGCTTTTCACTCAATTTCCTTTCGCAGGCTTTGACAACGTTCGCGATGATTGGCTTCCTCAGACGTGAGATGCCGTCGATCAGGATTGTTCTTGGCGGTGGCCTTGTGACGTCCTGGATGCGTCGGCCGGCTTGGCGGGATCCGTTCGATGGGCTGGTGGATGCGATGGTGGACGGTCCGGGTGAGAGCCGACTCCTGAGCTTCCTCCGGGGTGAGGCCACGTCCGTGGGGCATGTGACGCCGGATTACGCGCCCTTTGTGCTAAACCGTTACTTGTCGCCCGGCCTGATTCTCCCGTACAGCACGTCTTCGGGGTGCTACTGGAACCGATGCTCATTTTGTCCCGAGAAAGCCGAAGGGAATCCCTACGTTCCCATCAGGCCTGATCGTGTACGGGGTGATCTGGAGTCGCTCGTCGCAAAGACGGCCCCGGTCCTGATCCATTTCGTGGACAGCGCTTTGAGTCCTTCACTGCTCGAAGGGCTTTGCCAGCATCCGCCCGGCGTCCCTTGGCACGGGTTTACGCGAATCACGAAGCATCTGACGGACGAACAGTTCTGCAAGGATTTGCGTCGATCGGGCTGCGTGATGCTTGAACTAGGCGTGGAATCGGGCAGCCAGGAGGTTCTGGAGCGCGAAGGGAAGGGAACAAGGATCGAAGAGATCTCAAAGGCGCTTCGAAATCTGCGGAAGGCGGGGATTGGGACCTATGTCTATCTCCTGTTTGGGACGCCTTCGGAGTCTGAAACCGAAGCCCGTCAGACCTTGGAATTCACAACACGGCACCATGAGTGCATTGATTTTCTTAACGTTGCAATCTTCAATCTTCCCATCAACGGAAAGGACGCCCAGTTCCTGGAAACGAAAGGTCATTACGAAGGGGACTTGTCACTCTATACGGGATTTCGCCATCCAAAAGGGTGGCACCGGGGAAAGGTTCGGCAATTCATAGACAAGGAATTCAAACGCCAACCGGCTCTGGCAGCGATTCTCCGCCGGGATCCCCCCCATTTCACGTCGAATCATGCTGTCTTCTTCTGTCGCTCATGGCCGAGCGCGCTCTGATGTCCGGGATGGACGTCAGAACGTCGCTGGACCGCTTGCCTCAATCGTCGCTGGAGAGGAATTGCTGAATCCCTTCGAGAGCCTCGGTGAGGCGGCTCTGGAGATTAGCTACGATGGAGCGACTTAGCCCAAGGTTGACGAAGGCCGGATCTTCCTCCGGGATGAGAGGATTGATCTGCGAACGTTCTTCATCCATGCCGTTCACGATGCGATCAGCTGCATAGACGACGAAAGCAACATCTTTATCGGATTTTGCCTGCTCGGGGCAGTGGTGACACCCGATGGCCGTTGTGATTTCCTCGGGAAATCGCCAGCGGCGGGCGATCTTTTCGCCGAGCTCCTGGTGGTCGATGCCAAGGGCATTCCGCTCCGCGGAAACGAAGCTCATGCTTTCCATCGTTCCACCATAGGACTGCAGGAAGATACGCGAATATTGATTCAGGATGGTCTTACCAATATCGTGGAGGAGTGACGCCGTGTATATGGTGAGAACACGCTTCATCTTAAAACCTTGAGCCAGCATCTCTCCCATGACCGCCGAAGCGACGGAATGCTCCCACAAGTGGCGCTCGGCATTGCTGAGTCCCATTTTGCCGCCTGAAAAGTATCGCGCGGCGCAGCTGGCCATGATCACTTGGATCAGTCGCTGGTTGCCCAAGATAAAAATGGCGTCGCCCAGGGAGCCGATCTTGTGGCGCCTGCCATAGAGGGGGGATTGGCTCAGGGAAATGACCCGAGCCGTGATAACGGGATCATACCGGATGACGTTTTCGATCTCGTTGACTGGAGCCGTCTTTCGGATGAGCGACAGGACTTTCCACGCGACGTCCGGAAACGGAGGAAGTTTTTCCGCAGAAGCGAGAATATCCTTCAGCAGCAGTTCATAATGGAGAGCTTTCACTTCGTTATGACTCATTGGCCGAATCATGACGCAATCCTTCCGAAATGGTGAATCGTTCTTAAAGAGCTCGGCATCCGTCCGGCAGGACGGAGTGTTGCTTTCAACAGCCCCAGAATTTCTGGGAGCTCTAGTGGAGCCCGGTATGCGGAGCGAAAAGAAGACGAGACGCAAGATGACTGGCCCCAAGGCCTCTTGAGACGACTTTACCAGACTAGCCGCGATTCATGCATCCTTCTACTCGACGTCCGCGATGAGACACTTAAGACCTTTTTGAGCGGGCTGCGCGAATGAGCAAAAACGAGGAGAGCATCGGGACCAGCCAGGAAGATGGGAAGCGCGAGTGATTCCGGTCATTCGGGATCAAGCTGGGTCTCGCAGGAGAAGGGCGCTCACCGGACATGCGTCGATGCAGGCATGACAGGCACCGCACTGCAACGGGTCGAGGGCGGCGCTGGGTAGCGATGCGATGACCGTATCGAACCCTCGCATGGCAAAGGTCAAGAACGATTTACCGTGCTGCCTCTCGCAAACATGGATGCACCTGCCGCACAAGACACACCTGGCTGTCACGTACTCGATCAAAGGATGCGTGTGAGCGGGGCCAGCGTCACGATCGATATGCTTGAAGCGTCTCGGCCGCAGCCGCACCCCTAGCAGTCGCGCCAGCTTCTGGAGATCGCAGCGTCTGTTGGAGGGGCACTTGCGGCATTCGGCCCGGTGGACGGAGAGGAGCAGCCTTAAAGCCGTCTGCTGAAGGCGTCTCACCGGTGGCGTGTCGGTTCGGACGATCATGCCTTCCTTGACGGGTATTGTGCAGGAGGGAACAGGCTTGGGCTTGTCCGCGAGCTCCACGAAGCACAGTCTGCATGAGGCGTGGGGTTTTTCCATCGTATTGAGATAACAAAGATTCGGGATGTAGATTTCGTTGCGCAGACACACCTGGAGGAGGTTCTCTCCCTCCTGCGCTTCAATCTTTTTTCCATCAACGACCAGCCAAACCATTTGCACTCATTCCTTGAGGCGTTCGATCCTGGGTGCCAGCGAGGGGGGGGATACCTTCTTCACGGCGTCGTATTCCGTGGGGCATGCCGACACACATTCGCCACACTTGACGCACGTGTCCTGGTCGATGGCCTTTTTCCGGCCTTTGGTTGTGAAGATGGCCTCCACGGGGCAGGAGCCTACGCAGGCTTCGCAGCCCCTGGCACAGCGCTCGAGATCGATGTAGAACGCCGTCAGCGGTCGGCACATGAGGGCCGGGCATCGTTTCTCGTGGATGTGCGCTTCGTACTCGTCCCGGAAGTACTTGAGCGATGTGATGATGGGATTGGGCGCCGTCTTGCCGAGTCCACACAGGGAGCCGTCCTTGACGTCGGCGCAGAGCAGCTCGAGGAAATCCAAGTCTTGAGGACGGCCTTCACCTCGCGTGATGCGGTCGAGGGTGTCGAGGAGGTGGCGTGTGCCGATGCGACAGAAGGTGCACTTCCCGCAGGATTCTTTCTGGGTGAATTCCAGGAAGTAACGCGCGACATTGACCATGCAGCTTTCATCGTCCATGACGACCATGCCCCCCGACCCCATCATCGCTCCAGCCTTGGTGAGGGAGTCGAAGTCAACGGGGGTGTCGAGAAAGGCTTCGGGCAGGCATCCACCAGAAGGTCCCCCGATTTGAACCGCCTTGAAGCTGCGTTGTTTGGGAACTCCACCGCAAATATCGAAGATCAGAGTCCTTAGGGTGGTCCCTGTGGCGATTTCCACGAGACCGGGGTGAACGACCTTTCCCACCACACTGAAAATTGCCGTGCCCGGGCTTATGGGGCTCCCGATCTTACGGTACCACTTCCCCCCATGTCGCAGAATGGGTGGAATTGAAGCAAGTGTCTTGACATTGTTGATCACTGTTGGCCTGCCCCAAAGGCCGGACTGGACCGGATAAGGCGGTCGATGCTGAGGCATGCCTCGCCTTCCCTCCAGCGATTGAATCAAGGCGGTTTCCTCGCCGCAGACAAAGGCGCCGGAGCCCTGGAAGACACGGACGCGGAAGGGATGGGGAGTGCCAAGCAGAGAGGATCCGAGGATGCCCAGGTCCTCTGCGTCTTGGATTGCTTTGGTCATCATGCTGACCGCAAGCGGATACTCCGCGCGAACATAAATGACCGCGTCTTCGGCACCGATTGCCAGGGCGCAGATCGCGAGCCCTTCCAGCACTTGATGGGGATTACTTTCCAGCAGGGTGCGATCCATGTAGGCACCGGGATCGCCCTCGTCCGCGTTGCAGATCACTGTTTTTTCGGGCGAAACACTGTCTCGGCCATACTGCCACTTCAGTCCCGTGGGGAACCCCGCTCCACCTCGCCCCCTCAGACCAGACTCCAGAACTTCCCGGATGATGTCTTCGGAGGTCATCGTGAGGGTCTGATACAACCCCGTATAACCACCCTTGCCAATATAGTCGTGGATGCTGGCTGGGTCGATTCTGCCGCACAAGTCCATCACAACCCGCTCTTCCAGGTGGAAGCGTGGATAGTCGGTGAGCACAGGCAGGAGATCGTTGGCTTCCGTTGCTCCCAGGACAAATTCGAAAACCGGGTCACCCTCAAGGAGAAAGCTGCGAACAAGTACCTTGGCTTTACCCGGCGTAACGTTGGGATAGGCTATAGGTGGGAATCCCGGCTTGTGGATGACCACGAACGGTTCCGCATAGCAGTGGCCGATGCAACCTACCGGGACCACTTTCGCCTCGATCCCGACCTCCTCCATCTCTTTCAGGAATGCCGCCTTGGTCTCTTCAGCGCCAGCGGCGATGCCGCAGGTAGCCATTCCGATGGAGATGACCGTTTCACGGCCTTCCATACGATTTCGAGCCTCGGACTGGAGCCTCGAAAACAGGTCATCCAGGGCCAGGTTGCTATTCTTGCTCACTCGTCCGACTCGCTGTCTCGGCCTGCAACTTTTCGATTTCAAACCCCAGAAGAATACCTTCTACCTTGCTGGGTGCCATGTGGCCGTGGGCTGACTCATTCACGATCGCAACCGGTGCCAGAGCGCAACAGCCGACGCACGCCACTCGTTCCAGGCTAAACTCACGATCGGGGGTTGTCTCACCATCCTTGATGCCGAGCTTCCGCTCGAAGTTTTCCAGGATGATGTCTGCCCCTACCACGTGGCAGGCCGTTCCCAAACATACTTTAATCTGGTGTTTGCCTGGAGGGTGAAATCGAAATTGATTGTAAAAGGTTGCGACGCCATAGATCTCACTGGCTGAAAGATCAATGTGCTCGGCCACAAGCTGCATCGCAACAGGAGGCAAGTAGCCGAGCTCTGACTGAATCCTCTGGAGGATCGGGATCGCGTTGTCACGGGTGGTTGGAAACGTGGCAAGGAGGTCTCCAACCGCTTGCCGTATTTCCGCCTCTTCGCCACTGGGAGAAATAAGGGTCATGGAGCTGTCTGCCTCGTATTCGACAGAGCCCGCGGTTTGTATTTGCCACCCTGCTCGTGGCCCGGGCTTCGACCGATCGTCAAGGAGATCGGAAGAGCGTCGTGTAGGGAAAGAGTGTAGATCTCGGTGG
>CALBZH010000699.1 GCA_937889795.1 uncultured Syntrophobacteraceae bacterium
AGGAGCTCATCGGCCAGGGCCTCGCCAACATGCTCGGGTCCTTCACCCAGAGCTACCCCACCTCCGGGTCCTTTTCCCGCTCCGCCGTAAACCTCCAGTCGGGGGCCGTGACGGGCCTTTCGAGCGTCTTCACCAGCCTCACGGTCGGTCTCGTGCTGCTTTTCCTCACGCCGCTTCTGTATCATCTTCCCCAGTCCGTTCTGGCGGCCGTCATCATGATGGCCGTTATCGGACTTCTGAATGTGTCCGGCTTCATCCATGCCTGGAAGGCGCAGTGGTATGACGGCCTCTTTTCGATCATCACCTTTGTGGCCACCCTGATCACCGCCCCCCACCTGGACAAGGGGATCATGATCGGCGTGCTGCTCTCCCTGGGGATGTTCCTGTACAAGAGCATGCGCCCCAAGGTGACGACGCTCGCCATGTACCCCGACCAGTCTTACCAGAGTGCCAGGGACTTTGGACTCAAGGAGTGCAAGCACATCGCCCTGCTGCGCTTTGACGGCCAGCTTTTCTATGCCAACGCGGGGTTCCTGGAAGACCAGATCAACAACATCATCATGTCGATGCCGGGGCTCAAGCATTTCCTCATTGTGTCCAACGGAATCAACGACATGGATGCGTCCGGCGAAGAAATGCTCTCCCTGATCGTCGACCGGGTCAGAAGCGCTGGCTACGACATCTCCTTTTGCGGCGTCAACGAAAACGTGTTATCGGTCATGAAGCGCACCCACCTGTTGGAGAAGATCGGTGAGGAGAACATCTTTCCGACGACTCAGAAAGCAGTCGAGGTCATCCATGGCCGGGCGCATACCCAATGTGGAGAAGGAGTATGCCCGCTGCTGTCCGTTTGCTTCATCAAGTCCTGAAACCGTTCTCCTCCGATGCTCGAAAGGCTTAGCGAAGCGGTGAGACCGGGGGTTGACCAGTAATGCGAAGGGAAATGCCATGTCTGTAGTCGCCATCTTTAGCGGGTCGTATTGCCACGGCGTGGAAGTCGCCTCAAAGACTGTGGAGGCGTTGGGGTACCGATTGGTCGATGACGGGGCGCTGATCGCGCAAGCCGCCGAGCGCTTCCAGCTGGAGGCCGAGAAGCTTCACCGGGCGATGACGACGAAGCCCTCCGTCTTCAATAAATTCACGCATGAAAAGGAGCGGGCCCTGGCCTGTCTCAAAGCGACGCTTGCAGATGCTCTGAAAGAGGACGACCTGGTGATACACGGGTTCGCGTCGCATCTGATCCCCCGGGAGATCGGCCATGTGCTGAAAACTTGCCTCATTGGAGATGTGAAGTACCGGCTTGCGCAGCTGGGCAAGCAGGAGGGGGTCGGCGAGAAGGAGGCCCTGAAACGATTGCAGCGGCACGATGAGGCCTGCCTGCTCTGGGTGGATCACCTGTTCGGGGCCAAGGACCCTTGGGCTGCCGAGCTCTATGACCTGCTCGTTCCCATGGGCAAGGTGACCGTCGACGAGGCCGTTTCGCTGATTCGGGAGAACGTCGCGAAGGGGGTGCTGCAGCGGTCGGCGGCCTCGCAGGGGGCGGTCGACGACTTTGTCCTCGCGGCCCAAGTCGAGCTCAAGCTTGCAACAGAAGGACACAATGTGGCGGTTTCCGCAACCGGGGGAAAGGTCCTGATCCGCATCAACAAGCACGTCCTGATGCTCTCGAGCCTGGAAGAGGAGCTCAAGCGCATCGCCATGACCGTTCCCGGGGTGAAATCCGTGGAGACCAAGGTCGGTGCCGGGTACTACCAGACGGATATTTACCGCAAGTACGACTTCGACCTGCCCAAGCCCTCCAAGGTCCTTCTGGTGGACGACGAGCGAGAGTTCGCTCAAACGCTGTCCGAGCGTTTGCAGATGCGTGAATACGGCTCCGCCGTCGTTTATGACGGGGCTGAGGCGCTGTCTCTCGTGGCCGAGGACGAGCCCGAAGTGATGGTCTTGGACCTCAAGATGCCGGGAGTGGACGGTCTGGAGGTGCTTCGACGCGTCAAACAGGAGCACCCGAATGTCGAGGTCATCGTCCTCACCGGACACGGCTCCAAGGAGATCGAAAAGGAGTGCATGGAGCTCGGAGCCTGTGCGTACCTCGAAAAGCCCGTGGATATGGATACGCTGACCCAGAAGATGCAGGAAGCGTACAAACGGCTAAAGGACCGCAAGGAAGAGTAGGGACGGGGAGGGGGGAGACGGAGAGAGGGGGAGATGGGGGGAGAGGGTGATGGGGAGACACCCACATCGTCATCCCGGCGGTCTTTAAGCCGGGATCCAGGCCTTTCCGGAATCAGGCTGGATTCCGGCTGGAAGACTGCCGGAATAAGGTTCTTCGGGGTTTGACTCCCTGATGCGCGGGTGCTATTGCGGCTGTGCTCCAGCACTGCAACGAGACGCTGCGTTGCCCGGGCCGAAAACGGCAGCGCCGCCTTCCACGGCGGCGAACGACGACGTGACGCTGCGTGAGAGCTCCAAAATCGCCGCCGTGGAAGGCGGCGCTGCCAGGCTGAGATGTCTTGTTGCAGGTTGAGTCTCCTACTCCCCTCGTCTTCCTGTCTTCCCGTTTTCCCGTCTCCCAAAGAAAGGGGAACCCGATGCATTCAAAAGAGCTCGTTTTTTTTGGTCGGATCGCGGCCAGTTTCACTCATGAGCTGAAAAACGTCCTGGCCATCGTGAAGGAAACATCCGGCTTGATGGAAGATATCCTTTCCATCACGCGTGAGGAAACCTTTCCCCACAAGGAGCGATTTTCCCGGGCGGTGGCCACCATGCTGGCTCAGGTCGGACGCGGCGTCGAGCTGGCCACGCGGATGAATCGGTTCGCCCACGCCCCGGATCATGCCGTTGCCTCGGTGGAGCTCAACGAAACCGTTGTGCAGGTCACCCTGCTGGCCGAACGGCTCGCTCGGATCAAAGGGGTCAGCATCCAGGCGGTAACCGAGCCCGAAGCGGTGAACCTGGTGAGCTCTCCCGTGGGGATCCAGTTGACGCTGTTCAAGGCCATGGAGTGCTGCTGGACGTGTATGGAGTCGGGGAGCACCTTGGAGGTCCATGTGCTGACCGGACCGCCTGCCGAGGTGTCTTTCCGTTGCGCCGGTGGTTTGGAGGGAGCCGAGGCGCTGGTGAATCGGCTGGGTGAATCGGCCCATTGGCGAGAGCTCGAGGAGGCCGCGAGAGACATCCGGGCCACCATTCGCCGGGATGGCGCCGACTTCCTGTTCACCGTGTGCTTTCCTGGAGCCCTGGATGCGGGCTAATTGTCTTATTTTGTTTCAATATGACTTACTCGAATCTGTTCATCGTGTTTCATTCTGTATTAGCCTTTAAGACCTCCTCCCTGGCTTGCTTGTAAACCTACACACTGTCTCATCGTACTATATGGCACAATCCTTGCCCTTTAGGTCTGCATGATGGGTGCTGACCACGGGGCGGACCGCCGGTCTTCTTATCTCCGTGTCGATGTTCAGCGTCATGAATAACCCGAGGAGTCCCTTCCGGGATTCCCGTTTGGGGGTCGATCGTTGGCGGAAGCCGCTTGGGGCCCCGTGTGAGGATGTGGGTTTGCCTCGATCTACAGGTATCCGGATTCTGGTCATCGAGACAGACGAAGTTTACCGTCGGCACCTGGCCGAGCGGGTCCGCCTGGAGGGGTACAAGGTCTATGAGGCGTGCCGGGAGGCTGAGGCGCGGAGTGTCATCGAGAAGAAGAACATCGACGTGGTGCTCCTTGGGTTCGCGGGAGACAAGCAGCGTGGGCTCTCTCTGCTCCGGTCCATCAAGCAGGTGCATCCCTGCCTGGAAGTCATCCTGCTCACCTTTGCCGACGACCACTCCTTGGCCGCGAGCATCGAGGGGATGAAGCTGGGAGCGTTTGATGAGCTGTTGGTGCC
>CALBZH010000700.1 GCA_937889795.1 uncultured Syntrophobacteraceae bacterium
GCAAGCGGTTGGGTCAAGCTGCACCGCCGAACTTGAAGGGCTCTCCGGACGGAAAGCCTATCGAATTGGTATCACCCATCCTCCATAGCCGTTCCATGGAGGGAACCGCCTTCACCTTCCTGAACCGCACCCATGATTTAGGGGGGCGAATCGATTGGAACTTTCCCGATTTCGGCAAGCTTTGGTGCTACAACCTGAACTACTTCGACTTCCTGAACCAGGAAGGGATGGAGAAGGAAACCGGTTTTGCTCTGATTTACGACTTCATCGGGCAGGCAGGCCCCGGCAGCGTCGGGTACGAGCCCTACCCCACCTCACTTAGGATCATCAACTGGATAAAGTTCATCTGCCTGCACGGCATAAGGGACGTCGAGATTGATACAAGCCTTTACCGGCATGCGCTGCATCTCAACCGCAACCTGGAATACCACCTGCTCGGCAACCACCTGCTGGAAAACAGCTTCGCCCTTCTCTTTGCAGCCTGTTATTTCAGCGACGGAAAGCTTTACGGAAAGGCGCGGGAAATCCTGGAAGCCGAGCTCGCGGAGCAGATCCTCCCGGACGGCGGCCATTTCGAGCTGTCGCCCATGTACCACCAGATCCTCCTGGACCGTCTTCTGGACTGCGTCAACATCCTGGCTGGCGCCAGGCCCGATGACAGCTTACTGGATCAGCTGAGGCGCACCGCATCGGCGATGCTCGGCTGGCTCGGACAGATGACCTTCCAGAACGGCGACATCCCGCTGGTGAACGACGCCGCCTTCGGCATCGCGCCGAACACGGCCGAATTGCTCGCCTACGCAGAGCGATTGGGCGTGCACCCGACGATCAGGCCACTGAAGGAGTGCGGATACCGAAAGGTTGAAAAGGGGAACTACGAATTGCTGCTGGATGTGGGAAATATCGGACCCGACTACATCCCCGGCCACGCCCACAGCGACACCTTCAGCTTCGTGCTCTACCGTGAAGGCAGGCCGTTCATCGTCGACACCGGCACTTCGACCTACGAAACCTGCGAGCGGCGGCTCGTCGAGCGCCGCACCGTAGCCCACAATACCGTGCAGGTTGACGGCACGGAGCAGAGCGAGGTGTGGGGTAGTTTTCGGGTGGCTCAACGGGCATATGTGCGTGACCTGGTGGAAACAGCGGATTCGATATCGGCATGTCACACGGGCTATGAACGAATCGGGGCGCGCCATGCACGGGAGTTCGCCTTCAGTGACCGGGAAATCGTGCTGCGGGATACCGTCACGTCACGGAAGGAGCATTCCTGCCGCGCATTCCTGCACTTCCATCCGGAAGTCGGGGTAACCCTGGAAGCCGACCGCATTGTGGCGGACGGTGTTTCCATTTCATTCTCCGGCGCTACCGAGGTGAAACTTGAAGATTACATGTATTCCCCTAGATTCAATGTTCAGGTACCGGGGAAAGTGATAATCGTGTCGTTTGGCCAGGAATTGACAACAATCATCAAGACTACGGCAACGTAACATTCCATATTCTCTGAAGTAAGGTTCCCTGCTATGAATATTCTCTTTATCACCGACAACTTTCCCCCGGAAACCAACGCCCCCGCCACCCGTACCTACGAGCACTGCAGTGAGTGGATCAAAGCAGGAGCCACGGTAACTGTCATTACCTGTGCTCCGAACTTCCCCAAGGGCAAGGTCTACGAAGGCTACCGGAACCGGCTCTACCAGCAGGAAACCATCGACGGCATCCGGGTAATCCGGGTCTGGACCTACATCACTGCCAACGAGGGGTTTGCCAAGCGCGTCCTCGATTACCTGAGCTTCGCCTTCAGTTCGTTTGTTGCCGGGCTCTTCCAAAAAGCCGACATCATCATCGCCACCTCGCCCCAGTTTTTTACTACCTGGGCGGGATTCGCCCTGTCCAGGCTCAAGCGGAAGCCGTGGATATTCGAGCTGCGCGATCTCTGGCCGGAGTCGATCCGGACCGTGGGCGCAATGGAACAGAGCCGCATCCTCGACATGTTCGAGAAGATCGAGCTGTTTCTCTACCGCAAGGCGGCACGGGTTGTTGCCGTCACGGACGCCTTCAAGCGGAACCTTATCGCGAGAGGGATTGACGCGGATAAGATTGATGTCGTCACCAACGGCGCCAACCTGGACCTTTACCAGGAGAGGGAGCGGAACGAAGCGCTGCTTGCGAAGCACGGCCTTGCAGGGAAGTTCGTGGTCGGCTACATCGGCACCCACGGCATGGCCCACAGCCTGGAGTTCATCGTTGATTCGCTCGACAAGGTGACAGATGAAGAAATCCATTTCCTTTTCATCGGAGACGGAGCGAAGAAGGCGGACGTGGTCCGGCTGGCTAAGGCAAAAGGACTGCGCAACGCTACCTTCCTGGACCCGATTCCCAAGGAGATGGTGGCGGAATACATGTCGATAACCGACATTGCCCTCGTCCCGCTGCTCAAGTCCGACACCTTCAAGACGGTCATCCCCTCCAAGATCTTCGAGGCGTCCGCCATGCGCAAACCGATCCTGCTCGGCGTGGAGGGGCAGGCCCGGGAGATAGTCGAGGGGTACGGCGCGGGCATCTGCTTCGAACCGGAGAACGAAAGCGACTTTCTGGACAAACTCCAGACGCTCAAGGACGACGCCGACCTGTACGGGTCGTTGCAGGAAGGGTGCTCGAAGCTGGCACTGGACTTTGACAGAAAGAGACTGGCGGCAAAGATGCTTTCTATCCTTGCCACCACTGGCCATAGAAACGAATCGACAAATTTTGCTATACGTACGGAGGAGCAGCAGTGAAAATCATCAACATCGTCGGCGCCCGCCCCAATTTCATGAAGATGGCCCCCATCATCGAGGCCATGAACAAATACCCCGACCGCATCGAGCACCTGCTGGTCCACACCGGCCAGCACTATGACGAGCGGATGAGCAAGGCCTTCTTCGACGACCTGGGCATGCCCAAGCCGGACATCGACCTGGAGGTGGGCTCCGGCTCCCACGCCGAGCAGACCGCCCGCATCATGGTGGCCTTCGAGAAGGTCTGCCTGGAGCACAAGCCCGATCTCGTGATCGTGGTGGGGGACGTGAACTCCACCATGGCCTGCACCATCACCGCCAAGAAGCTCGGCATCAAGGTAGCCCACGTGGAGGCCGGGCTCCGCTCCCGCGACATGAGCATGCCCGAGGAGATCAACCGCCTCTGCACCGACGTGCTGTGCGACTACCTGTTCACCACCGACCATTTTGCCGATGAAAACCTTCGCGCCGAAGGGGTGCCCGACGACAAGATCTTTTTTGTCGGCAACGTGATGATTGATACCCTGCTCAAGCACAAGGAGATGGCATCAAAGCTCACGCTGCATCGGCATTTGGGCCTGCAGCCGGGCGGCTACGCCACCATGACCCTGCACCGCCCCGGCAACGTGGACGACCCGCAGATCCTGGCCGGCCTCTTGGAGGCCCTGTCGGCCATCGCCAAAGAGCTGCCCATCATCTTCCCCATCCATCCCCGCACCCGCAAGATGGCCCAGCAGTTCGGGCTGGAGCACTACCTCAACAGCGGCGACCGGGTCGAGGGGATCTGGTGCACCGAACCGCTTGGGTACCTGGAGTTCCTGCACCTGAACATGAACGCCCGGCTGGTGCTGACCGACAGCGGCGGGCTCCAGGAGGAGACCACCGTGCTCGGAGTGCCCTGCATCACCATCCGTCCCAACACCGAACGGCCCATCACCTGCACCGAGGGGACCAACGTCCTGGTGGGAAATGATCCGACCAAGGTTCTCGAAGCAGCCCATCAGATACTGCACGGACCGGATATAACCGGAAGGATTCCGGAAAAGTGGGACGGCAGGGCGGCGGAGAGGATTGTGGAAATTCTCGTGATGAGTGATAAGTAATGGGTGACGGGCAATAGGCGATGGGCTATGGGCGATAGGCTATGGGCAATAGGCAATAGGCGATAGGCAAGGGGCTATAGCTAAGAGGCAAGGGGCGGGAGGCAGACAGAACAGTTTATTACGCCGCTTTCGTTCCGCTTTTCTCCGCGAGCATGGATCCAATGCTGAGATGG
>CALBZH010000701.1 GCA_937889795.1 uncultured Syntrophobacteraceae bacterium
AAGCCGGGAGGGGCGGGGTTCGCCAAGACGCACCCACAGCCGGCCGATCGGATCAGACAGCTCGGACCCACCGTCGGTGGTCCTGCGCTGAGTCCGCCGCCACGACAAAAACGGTTCGAAGGCGCCATGAGCAAGGTTTGAGCATCGCAGTCCCATGAAGAAAATCACCGAATCCGTCCTGATCGGAGTTGTCTCGACGATCGTGGCCCTGCTGCTGTGGGCTTCGGGCTCCCTGGACCGGTTCGAGCACGCGACCTGGGCCTGGCGGGTTCATCACTTCGCCCGACCTGGCCCGGCGACGGATCGCATTAAGCTCATTCTTCTCGACCAAACGAGCCTTGAATGGGGCCAAAAGGAGAACGGGCTGTCATGGCCGTGGCCCCGTGAGGTCTACGCCCCGATTATCGATTTTTGCCAGAGGAGCGGGGCGCGAGCGCTTGTTTTCGATGTCTTGTACCTGGAGCCGTCCGTTTACGGGGTTTCCGACGACCAGGCTTTGGGCGATGCCATCAAGCGGGGCCCCCCCTTCGTCGCCGCCCTCTGCCTGCGGCGCGGCACGGGCTCCGTCACCGCATGGCCGCCCGAATACGAATCCCGCTCCCGCCTGCTCCTCGAAGGTCTCGATCGTTGGATGGCCCAATCGGGTAACGTCGATCTGGTCGTCCCCAAGGCGGCCTTTCCCATTACCGAAGTCGCTTCCAGCGCAGCGCTGCTCGGGGATGTCATAGACGAGCCCGACCTCGACGGCATCTTTCGCCGCGCACGGCTCTTTCAGGTTTTCGATCGCAAGGTAACGCCCTCCCTGGGCTTCGCGGCTTTCATTTCGGAGCACCTGAATCGTTCAAGCCATCTGGCCACGTCCGCCCAACGCATGGACTTGGCGGGGAGGATCGAGGCAAGGCATCTCGTCGCCGGCGGCCGGACCATTCCGATCGATTCCGGGGCACGGATGATCCTGCGCTTCAGAGGACCGGCCGGAACCTTCCAGTCTTTCGACGCCGCTTCGATCATCAAGTCCGAGCTGCTGCTCCAGTCCGGCCAGTCCCCCCTCCCTGTCAGCCCAGAGGCCTTCAAAGACTGTTACGTGTTTTTCGGCTTCAGCGCGCCGGGACTCCTCGACCTGCGCCCCACGCCGATCAGTAAAGTCTATCCCGGCGTAGAGATCCACGCGACCGTTCTGGACAATGTCCTTTCCAGTGATTTCATCGCTGATACGCCCACCCCGTGGGTCGTTCTCGCAACCCTTTTCCTCGCCCTCGCGGGGAGCTTTGCCGCAATGGTGGTCAGTCGTCGTGCCGCCCACAGCGCCATAGCCTGCACGGTGCTAGCTCCCCTGCCCGTGGTGGTAGGGTTTGCCACTTACCCGTTGGGGTTCTGGTGGCCCATTGCCGCATCGGAGAGTGCAGTAGGGTTGTCTCTCGTCAGTGCCATCCTGCTGAGCTACGCGACCGAAGGCCGCCGAAAGGCCTTCATCAAGAACGCGTTCAAACACTACCTGAGCCCTGCCGTCATCGAGCGCATCCTCGAGGATCCCTCCCAGCTGCGACTCGGGGGCGAGCGCCGCGAGCTGACGATTCTCTTTTCCGATCTCGAAGGGTTTTCGTCGATTTCCGAGCACCTGGATCCCGAAGCACTCACCAGCCTGCTGAATGACTACCTGAGCGATATGACTGATATCATTCTGGAAGAAGGAGGCACGCTCGACAAATATGAGGGGGACGCGATCATCGCGTTCTGGAATGCCCCTTCGACTCAGCCGGATCACGCCGAAAGAGCCTGCCGGGCTGCGGTGCGGTGTCAGCGCAAGCTTGCCGACCGCGCCGAGGAATTCGCACACCGGGCCGGGCGCGCTCTCCGAGCCCGCATTGGCATCAACACAGGCGAGCTCGTGGTCGGAAACATGGGATCGCGCACCCGGTTCGACTACACGGTGCTGGGGGATGCAGCCAATCTCGCATCCCGTCTGGAGGGGGCGAACAAGGTCTTCGGCACGGCGATCATGGTCTCGGAGGAAACCTGGACCCAGTCCTCCTCGCAATTCGCAGGACGCGAGCTGGGGCTTATTCGGGTGGTCGGTCGGACCACGCCCGTTAGGGTCTATGAGCTGACGGGCCTTTCGGGAGAGGAGGCACCGTCAGCCGCTCCGTTCCTGCATGGACTTGTCGCCTGCTATGAGAAGCGGTGGGCTGAGGCCCTCGCTTCTTTCGAGGCTATCCCTGAGGACAAGGTCGCGCAGCTGTACGCACGACGCTGCAGGGAGCTCGTCGACGGCCGCGAGACGTCTTGGGACGGCATCTGGAACCTCACCGAGAAATGACCGTAGACATCGTCGCTCGACCACACGGACATTGAATCTCACTTGTTCCTGAAGTTGGCGCCACTCGGGAGGCGGAGCTTGATCTCGGTCCTGGACGGCTCCTCCGTATCCTCCTTGTAGGCTTCCTTGACCAGTTTCTTCTCGTGTGGTCCAATGTCCCCGAGAGTCAGGCTCTTCCTCCAGAGAATCTTGGTTTCATTCCTGTTGGTCGTCCACATGTCTACCCTGACAGCCAAACGGGTCTTGCCCGAGGAATTCACGATATATCCCGTAATGAAGCCATCGCCCGTGATCTGGAAATCTTCGTATTTCAGGTCCTTATCCGGAACCCCGCTGCTGGAGTCGATCGACCCGCTTTTTAACGCGGACCCGGCCCAGAGTGTAATCGGAACAGCCACGGCCAGGACAACGAGACAACCCAGAAGCACTCTTCGCATAATCGACTCCCCGACGTTTCAACCGATCACTGACCCAACATCAATTTGAGCCCATCCAGTATGGAACGATAGATTTTAGCACAGCGCAGGATCCGCACAAATCCAAACGTCTGCTTCGCGGATGGCCCCAAAGGATCATCTCCATGCCTCAGTCAACAGGGCGACGGCTATTTAAAACGCAACAAAGGAAGGGTTGAGATCGGAAGAGCACACGTCTGAACTCCAGTCACGAGTGGATAGCTCGTAT
>CALBZH010000702.1 GCA_937889795.1 uncultured Syntrophobacteraceae bacterium
AGAAAGTCCAAGCGACCGAGAGCCGCCTGCACGCGCTCTTTGGCCAGCCCCAGCTCAAACGGATCTACGCCCATCAGGTACAGCGCCTTGATCTCGCCCTTCTCGATAGCGGCAAACATTTCCGGCCAGCTGAGTCCCGCCTTTTCCGCCGGCTCAACACCCCAAACCTTGGCGGCTGCCTTGCGCGACGCGGAGGCCGTAGCGGGACGATATCCTGTGATGTATTTCGGCACGGCACCAAAATCGGCGGCACCCTGGGCATTGCCCACGGCTCCCATGACATTCACGCCCCCACCGACTTCGCCAACCGCACCCAGGAGAAGCTGCAAGGCCGCACAGAGCCGGTAGAAACCTTCATGGGCCGGCGAGCTCTGAGGATCCACGCCATAAATCAGGCAGGCAGGGCTCTGGCTCGCATACAGCTTGGCGGCTTCCTTGATTTCGTCTTCACCGATTCCGGTCTTCTCGGCCACCTCGGAGAGCTTCACCTTCTCAAGGCTCTTCGACAGCTTAGCGAAATCCTGCGTGTTCTTTTCGACATAATCCTTGTTGTACATCTCTTCAGCCACCAGCACCTTGAGGAGGCCGAGCACCAGGGACTCTTCGCTCCCCGCGTTGATCTTGAGATGCATGCTGGCGGTTTTGGTCAGCGGCACCTCGGCGGGGTGGGCCACGATCAGGCTGGCCCCTTCTCGGGCAGCCTTGCGAGCCTTGAGGGCCGCAATGGCGTGCTTTTCCAGCGTATTGGACCCTAGCACGAGGATGCTTTTCGCCGACCCGATGTCCCCTAGGGTGTTCGTCATCGCTCCAAGCCCGAGCGCATTGGCAAGGCCATCGTACACCGCCTGTTGCCATGGCCCCCCGACGTTGTCGACGTTGTTGGTGCCAAGTGCCGCCCGCGCCAGCTTCTGAGCCATGTAATACTCTTCGTTGGTGAGCATCCCGCCGCAAATGAGTCCGATGGCTCCGCCTCCAGCACTGTCCTTCACCTTCTGCAATCCGGCCGCAGCGGCCTTCAGGGCATCATCGAGGGACGCGTCCGCACCGCCTACGCTCGCGGAGGTCAGCCGGTCGGGAGAATTGATGAAATCGAAATTGAAGCGGCCCATCTTGCACAAAGCTCCGACGCTAGCCGGCGAATTGAAATCACCGCGCACGCGGACGACTTTCCCCTGGTACCCTTCGTACTGGGCCCGACAGCCGGACGAGCACTGCAAGCAGACCGTCGAAGTCTTGCAAGTTTGCCAGGACCGGATCTCACCTCGCCCGCCGCGGAACCCGATGGCGTCCACCGGACAGAAATCCGCGCAATGTCCGCAGAATTCACAGCCCGCATCCTGAAGCGGAAGCTCGAAGGCCGTCGAAATACGCTGATCGAACCCGCGTCCCACCTTCGTCCAGATATCCGCCCCCTCCACATCGTGGCACGCGCGGATGCACCGGCGACAGAGGATGCACTTGTTCATGTCGATGTGCAGATAGGGATTCTTGTCGGAATCCACCGGGTACTTATGCCGCTCCCCCGTATAGGACACCCCCCTCACCCCGTAGAGGTAGGCCATATCCTGCAGCTCACAGTCACCCGTCGCATAGCAGGTCATGCAATCGTTGGGGTGATCAGACAGGAGCAGCTCCATGATGGTTTTGCGAGCATCCTGCACCATGGGCGAATCAGTCAGTAGAATCATTCCGTTGCGGACCGGATAGACACACCCGGCAACCAGAGTGGACCAGCTCCCGCGCACTTCCTCAACGACACACAACCGGCACGCTTCTTCGAGCGGCAGGTAGGGGTGATAGCAAAGCGTCGGGATGTACACGCCGATTTGCTTGGCAGCTTCCAGGATGGTCGTCCCTTTTTCGACAGTAACCTCTTGGCCATTGATCTTAAGCGTGACTTTTGCCATAGCAGATTATCCCTTTGAGAATTCCTTCGAAGCTTAGCGATATCCTACAGAGCCCGTTTCCCTCTCGTCTTCACCTTATTTCTTCTTTGGCTTGCGGTGTAACCGCTCTCGCACAGCCCGTTTTCTCTGGATCTCCACGAGCGCACTGCACACCCCGGCGGGGCATTCCTGACGTTCCACATGCGCTTTGAATTCGTCCTCGAAATGCGTGATAGCGCTCAGGACGGGGCGGCTACTCGTCATGGCAAACTCACACAGTGGCGTATCCATCATGGTCTTGCAAAGATCCCGGATCTGATCGATATCCGCAGGCGTTCCCTCCCCCGAGACGATCTTCTCCATGCTCTCATTCATGCGCTTCATACCGATTCGACACGGCACGCACTTCCCGCAGGACAACCCTTCCTCGAAATCCAGGAAGTATTTGGCAACCTGCACCATGCACACGTCATCGGTCATGGCTGCCAGAAGGCCCGTGTCCTTCTCGTAATACAGGTCCGTTCGGTAGGAGCGGTCGGGATTGATGGACAGGTAGGGGAAAAGCACGTAGCCTTGGACCAGGGTCTTTTCAACGATCTCGGCAACGTTTTCAGGCCGAACCCCAAGGTAAAAATAGCCTTTCTGGGGAAAGGCCACGAACGGGCCTTTCTTGCACTTCCCCCCGCATCCGACTTTGCCCTTGCCGACCGAAATGCTCAGGCCCTGCCTTGCGATCTCTTCCACAAACGCCGCTCGGACTCCCTCGCAGTTGCACTCGCAGCCACCCTTCGAGGCGCACACCGTGATACAGGGAGCCCCGGACTCCGGGTCACAGAAGCTTTTTCGCGTCAGCGCCTCAGCAGCAAATCCTGAAGGCGTACATTCCGTCTCTTTAGCAGTGGCACCCTTCGGCTTGTTTAGCTTTCCTTGTGTCAAGTTCTTCAGCAGTTCCATCATGGCTATTCTTCGCTTCCTTCCATATGCGGATCTGAAGACCCTGTTCGCAGCAGGCCGACCGCACCGTCACCGTAAACAACCATCAAAGCCACGTCGGCCGCCGCTCTCCGAACCTTACGGCAGGCTCCGAGCCGCAGCCTCAGTCAACGCCACAAACTGATCCGGGAAGACTCCAAGGTAAACCATGGCAAGCACCAGGGCGATGCACATGTACCG
>CALBZH010000703.1 GCA_937889795.1 uncultured Syntrophobacteraceae bacterium
AGAACATGACACCATTGAATGGATTAATGGCCAACCCGTCACTCAAACGGACACGCAAAAAGCCGCGTGCCGCTTAGTTCATCGTTATGCGGCATGTCGGTCAGCGACTGATTGTTTATGCAACGATGCAGTGGATTCTCACTGAGTAGAGGATTAGGATCAAAGCCATATGAAACCGAGGGTATTTATTGGCTCATCTGGTGAAGGACTGGAGGTCGCTTATGCGCTACAGTCCAACCTGGTGTGCCACATCGGCTAGTCCTTCAGATTGCATGCGATGGTAATACCGATGCAGAGTCTGCAGAATCATCGCCGCACCTCCAGGTCGTCCGCCGATGGAATTGTGACCCGTCCATTGAGAAGCTTTGCGCGAAACCACATTGGCATGGGCTCCGCTCCGGAGTGGTCGATTCCGTAGAGCATGAACCCTAAAGCCCGGGTGTCGTCGATAGCTTGGGGACCCTCGTCAGCATCGGTCAGTGGCTCGAAGTGAGCCGCAAACTCGCGGCAGCCCAGATAGGGGCGGTGGAAGCACTGTCCCTTTTCCAAGCGGCGCGAGAACAATTCTTCGAACTTCTTGATATTGTCTTCTGAACCAGCCTTGGCCGTCATTTCAAAGAAACAGTGGATGACATAGGCAACATCTTTGAGAAACAATCCAGCCCTCTGCTGCCGCTGGTCCTCGATGTAGAGGTCCCTGGCTCGTGTGGACATGACCGCCCCGACTTCGTTACGCCGAACCGATGTCCATCGGATGGGCTTGAGCACATCGATCCGGGTGATGTGCCAGCGGATGGCCGGCTTCCAGAGAATCGCCTCCAGGATGGCCCGCGCCGTAGACGGACTCAAGACATCGTAGGAAACGCGTTCGACCTTCATTTCCGGGCGTGTGAAACACGCGTAGTCTCCCCAGACCTTGATGCGAAAGGCCCCGCTCTTTCGTCCTCCTCCTTGCATGAAGCCACCTTATTCCTGGAATTATGTGATCAGTTCATCTGGGTCATAAATGAGTGACCTGTCGTGACAGAATCCCAAGTGCTCATCATAGAGTCGACCATGCCCCTGGACGTAAATGCCGGCATGGATCTCGCGGATGGCACCGTCGACTCGTAACCGCTCGTGCAGCTGTTTGGGCAGGTTGACCACGTAGCGCTGGAGCTTCCGAAGCAGCCATCGCTCCGGCCCCAAACGATCGAGTTGGTCAATTAACTTCACGCCTTCAGCCCCATAAGAGACGATGACCGGTGCCTGCGCCTTATCGTCGATGAGCTTGAAATTGCCGGCTGCAGTCCGGAAGCTGAAGCGCAATTCCGGATCAGGTTTCAGGTCGCGCAGAATGTTGTGCGCATCCAAGCGATCCGAACCCTGCAGCCAGTAGAGCTCCCGAAAATAGTCGAGAAAACGCTCCGGTCTCAAAGGGTCGTCCCGGTCCGCGCTCAGCATGCGCGCACCGACCCCGGCTGCTTGGCGCAAAATGCCAACCGGGGGACGCGTCGGTGGCGTGAAGACGAACAGATTTCCCGATGGAAGAAGTCCTTCACGATTACATCGACCACCGGCCTGAGCGATGGAGTCGAGCCCGGCCACAGCTCGGTACACCACGGGAAAATCGAGATCGACACCCGCTTCCACCAGTTGGGTGCTGATAACACGAGTGGGCAAACCGGCTTTCAGACTGGCTTTGATCTGGGCAATCCGGTCTGTGCGATGAGCGCCGCACATCAACGCGGAAAGGTGGAACGTGCCTTCGGGCCTCAAAGACCAAAGACAACGGCAGTCGTCACGACGATTGACGATGCACAGAACGGATGGCAGCTCCGCCAGTTCTTCTGCAAGTTCATTCCAAGAAACCGGGGTCTGAAAATCTTGGGGCAGCTTCACTTCAATCCTCTTAAATTTGTCAAAAAGAGCCGTCGGATCTTCCATGATCTCGCGAATTCCCTCGAGCCCCTTGAAATCAAAGCTGGCTGATCGATGTGGTCCGAGAGCCGGTTGAGTCGCGGTGCAAAGCAAGACCGTGACACCGTAGTGCTTGCAGAGCTCATCGAGGACATCGAGGATTGGACTGAGAAACTCGGTGGGAAGAAGTTGGGCTTCGTCCAACACGACCACGCTTCCCGCGATGTTATGCAGCTTGCGGCATCGACTCGTGCGGCTGGCAAACAGCGACTCGAAGAATTGTACATTGGTGGTCACGATAAGCGGAGCGTCCCAGTTCTCACATGCCAATCGTGAACGAGCCGTTTCTCCATCAGGCTCGGCAGTGTCAAGGTTGCTGTGGTGCTCCACCACGACATCGCCGAAAATCTCTCGCAACTGGTCGGCGGTTTGCTCAATGATACTGGTGTAAGGGATGACGTAAATTATTCTGCGATGCCCATGGGCTGCAGCGTGATGGAGCGCAAAAGCCATTGAGGAGAGGGTCTTGCCTCCTCCCGTTGGGACGGTCAGGCTGAAGACTCCGCCCGGCTCCCGTGCTCTTTCGATGCAGTGGCTCAATATGCCGTTTCTCAGTCTATTGACGGCTGTATCCCGAGCACGGCCTTGTTTCTCGGTCATGTACATGCTGAAGGGTGCGAGCAGTTCGGATAGAAGGGGAAAGCCCTGTCGTCGCGATGCTTGCTCCGGATCGAAGAACTCCTCCGTATCCAAGAAGTCCGCGTCCACTACGCATGAAAAGAGCATCCGCAGCCAAAATGCGGGATCGCGTCCTATTGGCTTCTCCGCTGGAAATGGCTGGTCGAGGATTTCAGGCGGAATGTCTTGCCTCAGGACGGCGGCAAGAAGGTCCTCCTTCAAGAGGCGTTGGGCGAGGGCCGCTTGACCTGTACGGTCCGCGTTCCAGTCGGGAAGTCCCGCGTGATGCCCGGCGGCGATGTAGGCCAGCAAACGTCCGGCCTTCTTGAACCGCTCAACCGCGAAAAACGCACCGGCGGTAGAATGATCGACCCTTGCCTTGGCTTCGAGGTGTGCATCCTGGCCCGCGGCAGCAGCCAGTTTGCTTTGGAAGGGCCTGGAATATTTGCCGAGATCGTGCCACAACCCCGCCAATCTGCCCCATTCTCCAAATCCAAAGGCAGCGGCGAGCTGGCCTGCTCGCTCTGCCGTCTTCAGAAGATGTTCTCTGAGTGGGTGGCTGCGACCATCCTCGGCCACGTGAGCCATGGGTTCTTTGAAAATCGGATACACCCCCTATTTCGAGAGTGCACTTGGCCTTACATGAAAAGAGCTCAGCCCTGCTCAGATGTCCTGACGACGGGAGCAGGACTCGGCCCATTGGATGATAGGACGACGAAGCTGCGAGCAATCCTGGTTGCGAGCCTCGTGAGCTTTGGACGGACAAGGAAATGAAGTCGGCGCATGATGTGGTTCTGACCTATGCGAGTTGGTGGCGGGCGCGACATGCGGGACTTGCCCTCGATGCCAGGCGAGACTGGTGAGCCATCCCACCGGGCGCTACAGAGGGTTCTTGGAGGGAATCCTCTTCATGACTACCGTGCTCCAGCGTGTGGGGGGCTGTGTGCATGGTCAGATAGCGATTGCTGACCGGGTCATCGACCTGTTTAGGTCACCTGCATCGGTTATGTCAACCTCATTCCGGCTCGAGTGGCGAGGGGACTGACCTCTTGAAGAGTGGCAGCTTATGGGCTGCGGTGAGCATGCAGACCTTCCAGGAGAGGACAAAACCGTGAGAAATGGTACTGCATATCAGAGGGACCTCATCGAAGCACTGAAGGATCCTCAAAAGGCGGAGGTCTACCTGAACGCGGCGATTGCCGCAGGAGACAAGCAAGCTTTCCTTCTTGCGTTGAAGAATGTGGCTGAAGCTCATGGCGGCGAATGAAAGAAAGGGTGATCATGCTTGCCGTTGAACTACCAAACGAGATCGAAAAGCGGCTTGAGCGTCTGGCGAAGAAGACCGGACGAACCAAGGACGACTACATACGGGAAGCCTTGCTTGAGTGTCTCGATGGATGGGAAGACGTGGCTTTGTCTGAAGACGAATCCATCGAGGAGACTCTTGAAGTCCTTGGGGATGAGGAACTGATGACGGCCATCCGGAAGGCCAGGCAGGAAGAGGAGCGCGGCCAGGGCATCCCATGGGTTGAGGCCAAATGAAGGATGGGGCTGTGAGCTCCTCCGACGTTGTCATATCTCCCACGGCACTCGATATGCTCGAGGCCGTAGAAGATCGACGCATACGACGGAAGCTGGCCGAGCGCATCGACGCGCTCATGCATGACCCCGAGAAGCAAGGGAAGCCCTTTCCGGGGACTTGGCCGGACTCCGTTCCGTTCGTGCCGTTGGACAGTGTTATCGGATCATATACAATGTGAGGGAAATAGAAAGCTGGCGTCGTTGGGACTGCCGGCTTTTTTTGTGGTCTGAGGCCTTCCTGACAGCACCTCCCTGTGGAAAGACTGCATAACCGCGAAGAACATGGTCTTTTGTCTATCCGAGCGCTGCGGGGTAAAATTGTGATGCGTGGACAAATTGAGCCTTCGGGTACGTGAGCGGTAGGTGACTTTTGAAAAAGAGAAAGGGGCTGACGGTCATTGCCGACAACCCCTTGATTTGGCTTGGTGCCGAAGCGGGGACTCGAACCCCGACAGGCGTACGCCCACTAGACCCTGAACCTAGCGCGTCTACCAGTTCCGCCACTTCGGCCTGCAACTAAAAAGCGTTGCAATTGAGTGGGGCGTAACGTAATGTAATCGTCTTTGTGTGTCAAGAACATTTCTAGTGTGCCGGAGGAACGAAAGCTCTTTATGGAAGTCTTTGTTGGCATTGACAGCATTCCCCGCTCCCTGAACAATCCCGTACTCACCATCGGCAACTTCGACGGCGTTCACCGCGGTCATCAGACGCTCTTCCAACGTGTCAGGGACTGGGCTTCCAAGCTGAACGGCGAAGCGGTCGTCGTGACGTTCGACCCACATCCGCTGCGCGTGCTCAGGCCGGGCAACGGGCCGCTATTCATCACACCCCACGATCGCAAGCTGCAGCTCATCGCGGCCTCGGGGATAGACGTCACCGTCGTGATTCCCTTCGACCATCGGTTTGCTCAGATCAGCGCCACCGACTTCGTGACCGAGCTGCTCGTCCGCAAGCTCGGAGTGCGCGCCATCGTGGTGGGCTACGATTACCGGTTCGGTCGCGGTCGCGAGGGCGATATCGCCTTCCTCGAGAACATGGGGAAGGTGTACGGATTCGAGGTGCAGACGGTTTCGGCCATTGAAATCGACGGAACCATGGTGAGCAGCACGATGATCCGGAAGTGCATTCAGGACGGTGCGCTCGCCGAGGCCAGTCGGCTGCTCGGTCGCCCCTACGAGATCAGTGGGACTGTCGTTCGGGGCCGGAATCGGGGCGGGCGTCTCTTGGGGTTTCCCACCGCGAACATCCGAATCCACGAGCATGCGCCGCCCAAGCGCGGCGTGTATGTCGTGGAAGCCGTGGTGGGCGGGAAGGTTTACGGAGGCGCTGCAAACCTGGGATACAACCCGACGTTCGGGGACACCGAGCTGTCCCTGGAAGTCCACCTGTCCGGGTTTGACCAAGACATTTACGATCAGGTCATCACCGTGCGGTTCCTCGAACGGCTGCGCGACGAGCAGCGTTTCTCGGGTATCGAGGAGCTGGTGGCTCAGATCAAGAAGGACTGCGAAAAGGCGAAGGCGCTTTTGGAGGCCGGCCGTCGCTGATTCGGCCTTTTACGTGGTCAGTCTTTCATCGTCGTCCCGTCGTCCACAAGTACACCGCCCCGCAATTCTGGTGTCCGCAGGCAAAGTGACGATACGTGGCTCCCCTGCTTTTAGATGGCGTCAACTTGAATGCGCAAATTCCTTAAGTTGACGCCGATTTGCCTTCGCCGGGATGAATCACTGACAGTTGGGTACTTGATCATGAGGTTGTGCACGGAGAGGGTCTGGATCCAGGATCGCTGGAAGGTCAAGGGGTCGAGATGCCTGCTTGACACGGGGTGCGGGGAGGGCGAGGTCTTACCGTCAGCCCTCACGGGTCTCTGAGAGGTCCTTTTTCAAAGGGAGCCAATTGCTCTCCACTTCCTGAGTCAGTGATTCGGTTGCGTGCCTTTCCAGCTCAAGCTCACGAGCTTCCTGCATCTGCTTCCACACCACTTCCACTTTCTCTTCCATGGCCGAAATCAGAGGAGCCAGCTCCCGAACGGCGAGGGCCGAGATGGGGACGGCTCCGAAGCGTCGCACCTGGTTTTCCAGATACTCGGGATCGACCAGATCGCGCTTGTTGAAGACCAGGAGCCTTGGCTTGTCTTGAAGGTCGAGCGTCTCGAGGATGCGGTCGACGGCCGCCATCTGCTCCTCGAATCGCGGGTTGCTGATGTCCACGACATGCAGCAGGAGGTCCGCGTCGTCGAGTTCCTCGAGGGTCGCGGCGAAGGCGTCCACGAGATCCTTGGGCAGGTCCCGGATGAACCCGACCGTGTCGGTGATGATGACTTCCATGTCGCGCGGGAATCGCAGCCTGCGGCTCGTGGGGTCGAGGGTCGCAAAGAGCTTGTCTTCCACCAGCACCGTGCTGCGGGTCAGGGCATTGAGTAGGGTGGATTTGCCCGCGTTGGTGTAACCCACGATGGAAAGAGTGGGCATCTCCTTGCGCACGCGCCTGGACCGGCGCTGCCCGCGGTGCTGACGGACCATGCGCAGCTGCTGCTCGAGGTGGGAGATTCGGTCTTTTGTCCGCCTCCGGTTGATCTCGAGGACCGTTTCACCGGGACCGCGCGTGCCGATGCCGCCCGTGAGCCGAGAGAGCGCATCGTCCTTTACGCCCAGGCGGGGCAGGAGGTATTTGAGCTGCGCCATCTCGACCTGAATCTTCCCCTCTCGGCTCTGGGCGCGCTGGGCGAAGATGTCCAGGATGAGCTGCGTGCGGTCGATGACCCGAAGCTCGGTCGTGTCCGTGATGGCCTTGACTTGGGATGGGTTCAGCTCCTGGTCGAAGATGAGCAGGTCCACGCCGCACTGCAGGGCCCGCAGCACGATTTCGCTGAGCTTCCCCTTCCCGATGAGATACTTCGCGTTGACATCCCGCTGCCTCTGGATGATCGTGTCGGCGACGCCGATGCCGCTCGACTCGGCCAGCTCGACCAGCTCGTCCATGGATGCCCTGGCGGTCTCCTTGTCCGCGCTCGTCACGCTGAC
>CALBZH010000704.1 GCA_937889795.1 uncultured Syntrophobacteraceae bacterium
GATATCCACTCGTGACTGGAGTTCAGACGTGTGCTCTTCCGATCTATCCCGGAGCTCTCGTCAATATCTGAAGCATCGCATAAACCCAGAATACGAATTGTCACAAGCATAGACCGATAATGAGCGCGATTTCCCGCTTCCTGCATTGGTGGACGGCCCTGGTACTGTCCAAGCCACGTACTGCGCTGGCCGCCGTCTTCGTGACCTGCATGCTGTCGCTTTACGTGACAGCCACGCGACTTCACGTCGTCGCGGACCAGCTCGAGCTCATTTCGGCCAACCATCCCCTGATCGCGTTGAGCAATCGTTTGGATATTTTCAAGTCCAACAAGTCGAGCTTCACGGTCATCGTCGAATCCTCCAACCCGGACCGTTCCATTGCGTTTGCAAAGACGCTCACGGAACGGTTGCAGCGCGACCAAGCTCACTTCGCGGAAGTGATCTCCCGCATCGATCCCGACACTCTGAGGCAATGGAGCCTTCTGTACCTGGAGAAGCAGGAAATCCAGGAGTTGGGGGAAACCCTCAAAGAGCACGCCTCATTGCTCAAGAGCCTGTCTACCAATCAGGATTTGCTCCACTTTCTGAAGATGATCAACCAGGAGATGGCATCCCGAATGGTAGGGGAGCTCTTCACGGGTTTTCTCGACGAGCCAACAGGTCCGAAGACGGACAGGATACGCGAAGAAAAGCTTGACCTCACGTTGCTTCGAACGATCCTCCAGGACCTGTTGAGCCACCTGAACGGGGCGGTCCAATTCACCTCTCCCTGGCCATCCTTGCTGCGGCATAACCCAGGAAACCTGGAAAGGGAGGGATTTTTCTGGGAGGGGGGAAAGCGGTATTTACTGGTCTTCGTCTACCCACAAGAATCCGCTAAGGAAGACAAGACGGCGCTGCGTCGCCTGCGTGAGGTCATCGGGGAGGTGCGGTCGCAGTTTCAGGATATTGCCGCAGGCGTCACGGGACAGCAAGCCATCAACGACGACGAGATCAGTCTGGTCATGCAGGACATGACCCGGGCCACCTCGCTGGCGTTGGTGTGCATTCTTGCATTGATGGTCTTCTTCATGCGGGGATTCCGCAGGCCCGCGATCCAAATGATGTGCCTGCTCGTGGGCCTCGCCTGGACTTTCGGCTGGACAACGGTCTTCATCGGACACCTCACGATCCTTTCGGTAGTGTTCGCACCCTTGCTTTGTGGCCTGGGCGTCGATTATGGCATCCACTGGCTCGCCCGGTACGAAGAAGAGCAGAGCGGTCATCAATCAGACCCCGCGTTCGTTGTGAAGACCGTAACCGAGCACTCGGGCAAGGGCATCTTCATCGCAGGATGCAGTGCCTCGTTATCATTCCTGCCTTTTGTCCTGACAGGCTTCCGTGGCCTCGTTGAGCTGGGGCTCATTACGGGAATCGGGATTCTTCTGATTCTGCTCTCGACGTTCACGGTTCTGCCCGCGATGAGCGTCCTTCTGCCTCCGCTCAGGCCCAAATTTCGCTCCGTCATCACTGCAGCTCCGCGCCGTGACCTCATCCGGCTTACCTCGAAAGGCCGCCGCACGATCCTTATCGCAACCCTTGTGCTTTCCACCCTTTCCCTCTGGAGCACGGTGAAGGTCCATTTCGACCTCAATCCCCTGCGACTGCAAGCAGCAAGCGCGGAATCGGTTGTCTGGGAAAGAGCGCTCATTGCCAACTCGGAGCGCTCCGTTCTCTCCGCGGCAACCCTGGCATCCTCACTCGATGAGGTGAGTAAGAAGACACAGGCATTTCTGAGGCTCCCCTCGGTGTCGGAGGTGGAGAGCATTTTCACCCTGGTGCCAAAGGACCAGGAGGAAAAGATCACTCGGCTGAGGGCGCTGGCTCCCTTGCTGCCGGATCTCCGACCCACCGTGCTGCAGAACAAACCGGCCGACCTCGCGGAGCTCATGAAGGTTCTGGAGCGGGTTGGATTCAAGATGAAGCCGGAGAGCGCCGCTAAAGAAGGAGCCGACAAGAAGCTAGTCGATGACATGACTCAGATTCGCAGGCTCATTGAAGAGATCACCGCCGTCGCACACAAGCGTCCGGATGCTCTGGAGCGTTTCTTCGAGTACCGCAGGCAATTCCGAGAAGACTTGCTTCAGACTTGGGGTGCCCTTCGGAAGGGATTGACGACCTCCCCCATGGGGATAGAAAACCTGCCTCAAACGATTCGAGACTGGTTTTTCCGTGATGGCAAGTTTCTCCTTCGTATCTATCCGAAGGAATCCATCTGGGAGAAGGGCGCGCTCGGTCGTTTTGTGACGGACATTCAAAGCGTGGACAAGCTCGTCGTCGGCGATCCTGTCTCTCTCTATGCGTTTGCCTTCGCATTCCGCGATGCTTCCGTCAAGGCGAGCACCTATTCCGTCGTGGCGGTGCTCGTTTTGCTCCTGGCAACGCTTCGCAGAATTTCGCAATCGCTGCTTGCCATGTCACCGCTTGTTCTTGGTACTTTGTGGACCGTCGGGGTCATGGGCCTGGCGGACATCCAGTTCAACTTGGCCAACAGCGTATTCATGCCATTAATTGTTGGTGCGGGCGTCGAGTACGGTGTTATCATCATGCATCGCTGGCGTGAAGGCAACGTCGAGCCAGGGCATCTCCCCCTCAGCACCGCCAAAGGGGTCATCCTCGCGGCTCTGACGACAACCATCGGTTTCGGGATGCTGATGATCACGAAGCATCGAGGGATTTTCAGTCTGGGTTTCGTGGCATGGACGGGAAGCCTTTGTGTCCTTGCGGCCGCGATCCTGGTCCTGCCGGCCTTGCTTGGCACCTCGACACCCCCAAGATCTACGTATCCCTGGAGGAGGTATTAGCATGTCCGTAAGAGCTGTATGTCTGGCCCTGGCTGGTCTCTTTGCCCTTTCACCCTGTGCTCAAGCTCAAAAGGACACGAGCGGGGCCTTGGCACAAGTCAAATCCGTGCTCGAAAGGGCAATGGAGATCCAAACGCGCCCAGACCTCGAGGGGGATGCGCATAAGAAAGAGCGCGCCCGCCTTGTCCGGGAGTTGATCTCCGAGAGCTTTGTCACCGAAGACATGGCTCGGGAGTCTGTTTCCGACGTGTGGGGCAAGGCCAGCGCCGGACAGCGATCCGAATATCTACGCCTCTTCTCCGTGCTATTTCAGGACTCCTACACACGAATGGTGCTCAATTTCCTCAAGAAGGAAACCATCGAATATCCGGGCGAACCCACGGCGAAAGGCAAGGGCGTCCTCGTACAGACGGTCATCATGAGAGCCAACGAGCATATTCCCGTGAACTACAGCCTGACACAACGAGGCGGCAGATGGTTGATCCGGGACGTTGAAATCGACGGGATCAGCATCGTCGAAAACTACAAGAGCTCTTTTTCGCGCGTCACCCGGAGCTCCTCCTTCGCCGGTCTAGTGGATCGTATGCGGCTGCAATCGAAGGCCATTTCGGACGATGACCGCTAACGCTGCCATGGGAAATCCAGAGTCCATGGGGGAAGTCGCTTTGCAAGCACTCGTATTCATGCGGGCTTCGGGGCTGAAGACGCCACTCTCCAAGGCCTTTTTCTTGTGTTCTGCAACCGGAAAGACACTGGGGACCCGTCTTCCTAGGAGCGCTCTTCAGAGACAAGTCCCCAGAAAGCGAAGCGCCACAGGACATGCTGGCTACTTGTACCAGATATTGTCGATGTATGAGTCTATCGAAGCTTTGGGCCTGTCTCCTGTCGCGTCGTTCGGCACCATGCCTTCCGCCCGTAGGGACATGTGCTTGATCCAGGGAGGGCTTGTCGCCCAATCCTCGCTGTAAGAAATTCCCTGTGTCTTATTGTTGCACTTGAAGATGAATTGATGGTTCTGCGCATCCCACTCCATATAGAGGTTTGCCATAGAGGGTCTTCTCGCAGCGCTGATTCTTAGTGTTGTGATGTCCACTTGACCATAAGTAAGCGATTCCGTGCAGGTCTCATCCGTACATACACTCACGTTTCCTGTCACCGTCAACGTGTTCGTTGGATTCGTTGATCCAGACGTTCTCCGGACGCCAATCCACGCGATCACGTCGCCGATTGCGTTCCCGGGATTCTCCGTGTTGTTGAAAAAGAATTTCATGATGCGCATTCTGGCCTGGGCAGGGATCTCCTTGTTTGCATCGCTATCGCTGCCAACCACAGTGAGTTGCCCAATTTCGGCGATTGCCTGAATGGCCGTGGCATCCTGGATGGTAGGGTCAAGAGCAATCAGGCGTTCCTGAACGGTTATGGAGGAGCCTTCCGGGCAAGTCGTGCATGCGCAGGCACTGATTCCGAGACGGAGTCTACGGTCTTCGACCCAACGAACACTCTCCCGTGCCACTCGGTTTGCTGTATCCGACAGCCACTCATAGCCCACCCACTTGTCCGCGTTGATCGACTTTCCATTGAAGCTGTCGTAGAGCGTCATGCCGTTGGACGTTCCGGCGTAACACGGTACGCCCCCAAGAATCAGGACAGTGGCCATCAAGAACGATGCAATGCTCTTCATAATTACTCTCCTTGTGATGTACCCCCCATTTGCGACCGGGCGTTAGGAGAAGGCTCCATTACCCTATCCAAATCTTCGGCCGAAAACCAAGGGGCCAGGCTAATGTGACGATCCTTCGACATGCTCCTTTGTGAGCTGGTACCTCTCGACTTGTCAGGACCCTGGACGCATCCAATTTCTCCAACAACCTGATCCATGCTATGTCTGCACATCCTGCACGAACTGAGCTTCAACAGTGGGAGGCGAAGCTCCTCCTCAGGCTTGTGATCCAGCTGGGGGGGAACAGTAGAGGTTGGGACAGTCTGATGACGCGATTAAATTAGAATGTATCGAGGGCGTAAAGGAGGATTCTGAAGGGGTAGGAAGTGGGTAGCGGACTACCCAGCCGGGATGGTATCGGACTTTCGCCATGAGAATCACGGCAATCACACGTCTGATGCCCATGAGCTACCGAAGGACCGAGGAGTCCTTCAGGTAAGTGATTAGATTCGTGTCAGTATTCCGGAGGTTGAGCTTCTTGCGGATATTCCTGCGATGCGTCTTCACGGTATCCAGGGAGAGATGAAGCTGTTTGGCGATTTCCTCGCTGGTGAGGCCGTTTCGGATGAGTATGGCAACGCGGAGCTCGGTTGTTGAGAGGGCTGCGCTCCATGGGATTTCCCTGGAAATGCCGGAAGAAATGTGGCTCATGCACAGAAAGAGCATTTCCAGCTCCGTCTTGTGGCGATCCAGCGACGGAGCCGCCTCAAGCTCTCTCAGGATGGGCAGGATCCTTCCCCTGATGGAAGCCGCAATCTCCTGCTCCACGTCCTCACGAGACCGCTCCATTTGCCGAACCAGGGCAAGAAAAGCCCCCCTGAGATCCGCGAGCTCCTGCTGCACGCTATCCAATTTGAGCCTATAATCGTGGAGCGCGCCTTCTGCCCTCAGCAATTTCCTTGAAGCGCCCTCCAGACCCTCCACCCGTTCAGCAAGCTGCTCCCGCAGTTGCTCAATGGTCTTGAGATAGCTTCTGTCCACCGCCGTTCGCTCCCTTTCCTCCTTGATCCTCTCAAAGGCAAGCTCCAGGCAGACTTTGAGCTGGCTTTCCCTCACGGGCTTCACGATGTAGCCGTAAGGGCCCGAAAGCTTCGCTCGCTCAACAATCTCAGGATTGGAAAATGCCGTAATGAAGACCACCGGTATGTGGGAACGCTTGGAGAGGACGATTGCCAGTTCGGTTCCGTCCATCTTTCCTCGCAGCTGAACGTCGACCAGCGCCAGATGCGGCTTTTCCTGCTCGACGAGGGACAGGGCCTTTTCTCCCGAAGGCGCAAACCCGCACACCGTGTAGCCAAGACTGCACAGGGCGTCTTCAAGCCCACGGACAACCACGATTTCGTCCTCGACGATCAGAATGCGTCGTTTCGGCATGGCCTCCAGCTCTCTAGCGCTTCCGCTCCCGAAAAGTCACCTTGACCCTTGTCCCCGGCCCCTCTCCAAAACGCAAGGTCCCTTCCAGCTGATAGGTAGCAAGATCGCTCACCAGGCGAAGTCCAAGGGATCTCAGCCTCGCGATCTCGATCGCTTTCGGCAACCCCACGCCATCGTCAGCAACTGTCAATGTGAAATGATCGGCCCCCTCCGCTCGCAGCCCGATGAAGATCTCCCCCCGCCGCCCCTCGGGGAAACCATATTTGAGAGAATTCGAGAGAAGCTCCATCAGGATGAGGCCGCAGGGTATGGCGGTGTCCATCCCCAGGGCGATGTCCTCGACATTCGTCCGCAGAGCAACTTTATCGGCATCCTGCCCAAAGGAGGCGAAGATCTCCCTGGCCAGATCGTCGATGTATTCCTTGAGATCGATCTTGTGAAGGCCTTCCGACTGGTACAGCTTCTCATGGATCATGGCCATCGACAAAACTCGGTTGTGGCTCTCCCTCAAAAGCGCCTTCGTCTTTTCATCATCAGCGTTCCTGAGCTGGAGCTTCAGAAGCGTGGAAATGATCTGCATGTTGTTCTTCACCCGGTGATGGATCTCCCGAAGCAGCGTTTCCTTTTCCCGGAGAGTTGAGCGCAGTTGCTGCAGGAGGGCGTTCTCTATCGATATGGCAGCCTGCGACGCAAGAATCTGGAGAACCCTCACCCGGTCGGGAGTAAACACTCCGGGCGTCAGGTTGTTTTCGAGATAGAGCACCCCCATGAGGGAGCCTTTCAAGAGCATGGGTATACACAGAATGGATCTTGCGTGGCTTCTCAGCACGTACTCATCCTGCGTGAAGAGCCCCTCACCTGCAGCATCCTTCAAGATGACCACGTCCCTCATCCTGGATACATACCGGACGATCGCCGCGCTGAGCCCTGCATATTCCTCCAGGGGAGTCGAATGGAGTCTGCCTTCGGTTCCGGAAGCCTCGACGGTCAAGTCCTCACCCGTCTTCAAAACCAGCACGCTCTTCTCCGCCCCCGAATTCTCCATTGCAATGTGGATCA
>CALBZH010000705.1 GCA_937889795.1 uncultured Syntrophobacteraceae bacterium
CGTCTGCACCTGCGGCTGTCGCTTTTGTGCTTTTTTTAGGCCCCCCGGCCATCCGGAAGGCTACGTGCTCACCCAGGCCAAGCTAGCCACCAAGATCGAAGAAACCCTCGCCCTTGGAGGCACCCAAATCCTGATGCAGGGCGGGCACCATCCGGACCTTCCCCTCTCCTTTTATGAGGAGATGCTCGGCTTCATCAAGTCCCGATACCCGATCCACATCCATGCGTTCTCCCCTCCGGAGATTTCCTATTTTGCGAAGCTCGAGGGGCTGGACATTGCCACCGTCATCGCACGTCTCAAGGAAGCGGGCCTGGACTCCATCCCGGGAGGAGGTGCCGAGATCCTGGTCGACACCGTGCGGCAAAAGGTCTCCCCGAACAAGTGCACCGTCGACGAGTGGCTCCGCGTGATGGAGGAGGCGCACCGTCAGGGGATGCGCACAACGGCCACCATGATGTTCGGGCATGAGGAAGAGCCGATGCATCGCCTGGACCATCTGTTTGCCCTTCGCGACCTCCAGGATCGCACGGGAGGTTTTACAGCGTTCATCCCATGGGCGTTCCAACCTGGCAACACCAACATTCTGCGCGTTCCCGAGACCGCCGTCTCGTATCTGCGCCTCCTCGCCGTCTCGCGCCTGGTCCTCGACAACGTGGACAATATCCAGGCATCGTGGGTCACGATGGGTCCCAAGGTCGCCCAGTTGGCCCTCTTTTTCGGCGCCAACGATTTCGGCTCCACGATGATTGAAGAGAATGTCGTGGCGGCGGCGGGCGTGTGCTTTCGTTTGTCGGTCGAGGAGATTCGCAGGATCATCGAGGATGCCGGGTTCGAGCCCCGCCAGAGAACCATGGCCTACGAATGGGTGCAGCCGAGCCATGACTGAGGCAGGGTCAGACATCACACTCCACCGCGCCGCCTGGGTGATCCCGATCGAACGCCCCCCGATTGGCGATGGGGCGGTGCTTGTGGAAGGGAGAAGGATTGTCGGCGTTGGAGCGTACCGCGATCTGCGAGCGCAAATCCCGCCCGGGGCGAAGGTCGTGGATCACCAGGATGCCGCGTTGATGCCGGCTGTGGTGAACGCACACACGCATCTTGAGCTGACGGGGATGGAATGCAAGATCTCTCTTCCCCAAGCGGGCTTCCCACCCTGGGTCCAGGAGGTCTTTCGGCATCGCGCTTCGATGGATGCCCGGGCCCTGCATGAGGGAATGCGGAGAGGCCTCGACATACTTGCATCGGCGGGCACATGCCTGTGTGGGGACATCACCAACACCACGGCATTGCTCGACGACGGGGGGAGGCACCCGGCACACCGCCAAGCGTTTCTGGAGCTCATCGGGTTCGACTGCAGCTCCCTTGCCGCGGCGCTGGAACGTGCGGGGGACGGCATCGACGCAGCCGGCGCCATTGAAAGGGACGGCGTCAGTCTGGCTGCCCACGCGACCTACTCCACCTCGGCTACTGTGATTGAGCAAGCCAAGGAATGGTGTCGCTTAAGGGGCCGGGTCTTCAGTATGCACGTCGCGGAGCACGCGGAAGAAATTGAGCTCCTCCAGACCGGGACCGGGTATTGCCGCGAGCTCTTGCAAGCTGTGGGCCGCTGGGTGGACGGATGGATTCCGCCTGCCAAGAGCCCTGTCGCCTATTTGGATTCGCTGGGTGTGCTCGATGCGCGCACACTCCTCGTCCATGCCGTTCACATGACCGAATCGGATTGGGAAGCCGTTATGCGCCGAAGGTGCGCCGTTTGCTTCTGCCCTCGAAGCAACCACTACGTGAGCACAGGGAGAGCGGATCTCGAGCGAGCCATCCAATCGGGTGTCCCGGTGGCCTTGGGAACGGACAGCCTGGCGAGCAACATGGACCTCAATCTCTTTTCAGAGGCCGCCTTTTGCCTGGATCAGTATCCGGGACTTTCTCCCGATGCGGCGCTTTGCATGATGACACTTGGAGGGGCTGGCGCCCTTGGCAGGCAGAATCACTTTGGGAGCCTTGCAGTCGACAAAGTCGCCGCCATGATTGCGATTCCCGCTGACGCTGGGGTCCCTGCGGCTCAGCTTTCAGAAACGATCATCCACAAGGCTAAACAAGGAGCTCTAGCATGGGCCCTGGGTGCGTAGAACGCTTGAAACTGGGCAAGATCGGCTTTTTGAACGTCCTGCCCATCTATCATCCCCTGGAAACTGGAATTGTCCCGCACCCATTCGAGATTCTCTCCGGCCACCCTGCCAAATTGAACGGGCTGATGGCCCGGGGCGAGCTGGACCTCAGTGTGGTCTCCTCGGTGGAAGTGGCCAGGAATCCCGAACGTTACTTCGTGATCCCGGATCTTTCGATCGGCTGCCTGGGGGCGGTTCAGAGTGTTCTGCTGCTCAGCAGAAAGCCGATTGAGCTCCTGGACGGACAGCGGATTGTGGCCACCACCCAGTCTCATACTTCCATCGCCCTGCTGAAGATCCTCTTCCAGGTGCGCATGCGCCATAGGCTTTCCCTCGAGCCCGGCAATTGCACCGAAGCGGTTGCAAGCGACAACCCTCCTGAGGCGCTCCTTGCCATTGGCGACGAGGCGCTGCGATTGAGAGACGATCCTCGCTACCCCTTTCAAATGGATCTCGGAGAAGCCTGGCACCGCTGGACCGGCTTGCCATTTGTGTTCGCATTGTGGGTGGTCCAACGTAGGACGGTCGAGCGTGCTCAAGGGAGCTTGGCCCGAGCGATTCAGTCGCTTCACGCCGCCAAGGCTTGGGGGCAGGCTCATATCGATGAGGTGTGCGCAATCGCTGCACGGAGCGGGATCTTGGACGAGCACGGCCTTGGGTCCTATTACCAGGCCTTGCGCTTTGACCTGAATGAGGCCGAAAAACGGGGGCTGAATCTTTTCTTCCAGTACCTGCAGGTCGTTGGCGAGATTCCGAGGGTACCGCCGCTCGAGATCTTCAGCCCTTTCAAACAAGCAGCCTGAAACGGCATCCCACGGTGCACTCTGGAGAGGTTGCCACGATGAGCGGGAAACAACTGAGATTGAAGCGTATGCAGACCGCCCCGTCCGGTCGGATGGTCATCTTCCCCCTGGACCATGGAGTCAGCTGTGGCCCCATCCCCGGACTCGAACGGATGGCCCGCGTGATCGAAATGGGATCCCGGTCGGGAGCGGACGCCCTTGTGCTGCACAAGGGCATGCTTTCCTTCTTGGGATCGGTCTCGGGCCGCATCCCTTCGATCTTCATGCACCTTTCGGCGAGCACCAACCTGGGGCCTCACTTCCATTACAAGGTGCTGGTGGGAAGCGTGGAAGAAGCCCTGCGACGCGGCGTGGACGGCGTCTCCCTGCACATCAACCTCTCGGACATTCACGAGCCCGACATGCTCCGAGACCTCGGGCGCATCGGCGCTGCCTGCGCCGAATGGCAAATGCCGCTCCTTGTCATGATTTATGTTCGGGGTGAGCACGCCCCATCTCCTGTCCCGGACTCGGCGATCGCCCACGGCGCGCGCCTTGCCGCCGAGCTCGGCGCCGACCTCATCAAAATCCCAGCCCCGGCTGAAACGGACACGCTCGCTGAAATAGCCGCCAGTTTGCCGGTCCCCGTCGTGGTTGCAGGCGGCAGCAAGACGGACAGCCCCGAAGTCTTCCTCAACCGGTTGGGACAGATCCTCGATACCGGAGTCCACGGCGTCGCCATCGGAAGAAACATTTTTCAGCGCAGACAGCCCGAAGCCCTGCTCAAGGCCGTCTGCGCCATGGTGCACCAGAAGGCTGCACCGGAGGAAGCCCTGGCGGTCTACCGGGCATCCGCCAGCAAGGTGCGGGACATATGACGAGAGGCCGCTTCGCGAAATGACCGGCAACGCTCGGGCAGAAGATCGAGACCGGCTCTCCCTCTGCGCAACCCCAAGGCTCGGATGCCCAGCCGAAAAAAAGGGCAGGCCTCACAGCCTCCCCCCTTTTCATTTTGATTTCTAACACGTTGTGATTATACACCCGTCAATGCTTGAACGCGCGCTGTCCGGTGAGCACCATGGTCGCATTGGCCTCGTTGCAGGCTTCGATCACTTCCCAGTCGCGCATGGAGCCGCCGGGTTGGACGACAGCGGTGATTCCCTGGCGGAGACCCACATCCACGCCATCGCGGAAGGGGAAGAAAGCATCCGAGACCATCGCGGCGCCGATCAGGCCAGCCTTGGCCTCGCCGGTTTCATGGTCGATGGCATCTTTCTCTTCGCGCGGACGTTGTCCCCTTTCGACCGCAAGCTCCAAGTCCTTGTAGGGAATGCCGTACCGGTCGAAGCACAGCGCGTCGGCGTATTTCTGGTAGGCTTTGAAGACCGCGATTTCCGCGACTCCGACCCGATCCTGCTCCCCTGTGCCGATTCCGACCGTGCACTCGTCTTTGACGTAAAGAACCGAGTTGGACGTCACTCCCTGCTCGATGAACCACCCGAAAAGCAGATCGTTCATTTCCCGCTCGGTCGGGGCGCGTTGAATCCGGTAGGTCTTACCATCATGGGAGGTCTCGGCCAGAGTCAGGTCCTTGGCCTCCAGAACCTTGTTGAGCGGGGACTGTTGCACGATGAGGCCACCGTCCATCAGGGATTTGAAATCAACGAATCGTCGCTGAACATAGTCGCCGAGGCGGTCGATACGGGCCACCTGGATGATGCGAAGATTCGGCCGGCTCTTGAGTGCTTCGAGCGCTCCTTCCTCGTAATCCGGGGCGGCAACCACTTCGAGATAATTCTGCGAGACCATCGCCGCCGTCTCTTTGTCCAGAGGCCGGTTCACCACCAGACACCCCCCGAATGCGGCAATCCGGTCCGCCCGGTTGGCACGGTAATAAGCCTCGGAAAGCGACTTCCCCAAAGCGGCCCCGCACGGGTTGTTGTGCTTCAGGATGACCGCGGCAGGCTTGTGCATCATAAATTTTAGAATATTGAGGCCGTTATCCAGGTCCGTTAGATTCGTCTTGCCGGGATGCTTGCCTTCCTGGAGCATGTCCTCTTCCCGGATCGCACTCACGAGTCCATGACCGGGATCGATAAACCGACAGCCGCCAAGCGACAGGTGCCCTCCCACCAGCTCGAACAGCGCCGCTTCCTGCCCGGGATTCTCACCATACCGGAGCCCTTTTTCGATGAGCTCACCCGTCTTTGAATCCGGGAATTTCCACGCCCGCTTGCGCTACGGGAGCTCCTGGTCCCCGAAGCGACGGGTGAGGGAATCTGGAAAATGGTTTTCCATCACC
>CALBZH010000706.1 GCA_937889795.1 uncultured Syntrophobacteraceae bacterium
TGCAGGTGCCCCGCGAAGACCAACACATGCACCCAACGCCCTGAGACACGTGGCAAAAAGTCCGCACCGGTACGAGAGCGATGCTGGATGGCAGATTCCGGATGCCAGATAAATCGAATGCGCAACCGAAGGAGTCTTCATCCGGCATTCAGCACCCGACATCTGGCATCAGGTCCGCATGAGTGATGTCGTGCACAGCTCTGGACCGGGAAAACGGGGGCCGAAACGCGGTGCGCTCACTTGATCTTCGGCGACTCGAGCAGGATGAAATTCCTGCAGATTCCGAGGGCCTTCAGCTTTTCGGTCCCCAGTCGCGCTTCGTAAAGGCTAAAGAGTAGATAGTCACTGCGGACCGTCTGGCTCGTCACCACGGTTCCGGCCAGACCTCCGACAATGGAGCCCAGAAAGCGCCCCATGGAATCCTGGGTCTGCTTCTCGCCTTCCTTGATCACACTTTGCCGGATGTACGTATCGAAGTCATTCATGGTCGGATTGGTGAAAACCATCAATCCGACCAGCGCCACCACCGCAATCACCACACTCAAGATCTTCATCCGCCTCCCCTCCCGTTTCCAATCCCAACGCCCCCAATCGGATGACTGCAACAACCGGCAACCTCTTTGCGGCCAACCGCTCCCGCGGCACTCTACCACAACGGGAGTGGCCATCGTTTAGAAGATTTCGTCGAAGAAGCTTCTCATGGCTTGCCAGGAGCGTCTGTCGGATTTGGCATCGTAGGCCACCCCCCTGGCGGGATCGTTCGCCTGCGGATTGGTAAAGCTGTGAACCGTGCCCCCGTAGGCCACGAGCTGCCAGTCCACGCCGGCCTTGCGCATTTCGGCTTCGAAGCCGTTCACCTGCTCCGGAGGCACCAACGGATCATCCCCGCCGTGAAGGACCAGGACCTTCGCCTTGACTTGCCCGGGCTCAGCGGGCATCGGCGTATCCAGCCCTCCGTGGAAGCTGACCACCCCGGCAATGTCCGCTCCGCTCCGCGCCAGTTCAAGCACGGTCGTCCCCCCGAAGCAGTACCCGATGGCGGCGATACGTTTCGGATCCACCTTGGGCAGCCCCTTGAGTAGGTCTAGCGCGGCCTGGATCCTGCCCCGCATCAGCGGACGGTCGCCTTTGTATTTCCCCGCGAGTGCCGCCGCCTCCTTCGCGTCGGCCGCCCGAATCCCCTTGCCGTACATGTCGACCGCAAGGGCCACATACCCGAGCTGTGCCAGCTGATCGGCGCGCTTCTTGGCGTAATCGTTCAGCCCCATCCATTCATGGACCACGAGCACGCCCGGGTGGCGTCCCTTCTTGTACGCCGGGTAAGCCACATACCCTTCCAGCACGACCTCTCCATGGCGATACTCCACCGCTTTACTCATGACCTTCGCATGCCCGAATGCAGGAATCGACACCAGAGCCGTGAGCATCATCAACGCAATCAGTCGATTCATGATCCACCTCCATGGGAAAATGAATGAGTCCGGAAACTTGCAATCGTTACAGCCCGTCACGCCAGGTGGCGACACTGCCATGAAAGCGTCCGGGACCGTGAAGCAAGACATTGACAAGACACCGTGCCGCGGTCTCCGTCGAGATCAATTCGCCTCGGTCCCGAAAGCCATGAAAGAATGCCTGAACTGCGACCGACGCGCCCCCACGCGCTTCCCGAGCCTCTTGCTGCATCCGTGTTTCAACCACCCCAGGACGGAAGATCAAGGATATGATTTCCGGCGCCTCCGCAGCCAACTGTTTCGCCAGATGCTCCTCGGCCGCCTTTGCCGCCCCGTAGGCTCCAAGGCCTGGTGTTTGTCGCTCGGAAGCTCCCGAGCCGAAGAAGATTGCCACGCCTTCACCACGCTCGCGCAGCACGGGCACAGCCTGCCGCATCAACTCGAACGCTCCCGCCACGCTGGCGTCGAAAACATCCTGAAACTGCCTAAAGGAAAGCTCCCACAAGAAGGGGCCCGGATACAGCACTCCCGCCGCGTGAATGAAGCCATGAAAACGACCGATGCCAATTGCCAGACGAGTCAGCTCGGAAACGACGCCCCCCTCGGCGCAGCTGCCAGCCACGGCTTCGGCTTCAACCCCCAGCGATCGGACCTCATCTCGAGCCTCGTGCAACAGGGTCTCGCTCCGAGCGTTCAGGACGAGATTGACTCCCTCGGATGCCAATGCCGGCGCCAAGGCTCTCCCGATTCCCGTAGAAGCCCCCGTCAGGATGAGGGTCTTTCCCCGAAGAGGGTTTGCGGCTTCTCCCATATTGCGATTCTCCACTGGCTTCAATTATGCTCTCTTTAAGGACAGAAAGGAGGGGATTCAAGCCGATGATGGATTGTTTTCTGCTCGGAGCGGGCGGGATGATGCCGATGCCTGGCCGGATGCTGACTGCCCTGGCGGCAAGGACAAACGGCCGGATCTACCTCTTTGACGCGGGAGAAGGCGCCCAGCTGGGCTGGAAGCAGCTCGGTCTGGGGCTCCGCCGCCTCCACGTGATCGCGATCACACATCTCCACGCCGATCATTGCCTGGGACTGCCCGGCCTGTTGATGCTCCGTGCTCAACTGCAGGATCCCCCACCCCTGACGATTTTAGGCCCTCCAGGAATACAGGAATTCGTCGAGAGTCTGCAGCGGACCATCGGGTTTTTCTGCCAGTACTCCATCTGCTTCCGGCAATGGGCTGAGGGCGGTTCGGACGTCGCCTATGAGGACGGAGAGGTCAGAATCCTTTGGCGACCGCTCAAGCACACGCGCTTGTGCCTCGGGTATCGACTCGAAGAGAAAGACCGCCCCGGAAGATTCGATCCGGACCGCGCGTCTGCCCTCGAAATTCCACGGGGTCCGCTCTGGGCCGAGCTTCAGCGCGGGAGACCCGTGCTGAACGGCGCGGGTGATTGGATCGAATCCCGAGAGGTGGTTGGTCCACTCCGTCCCGGTCGGAAAGTGGCTTTTGTCGTGGATACGCGCCCGACGCCCGCCGTCGTTGAGCTGTGCCGAGGGGTGGATTTGGCGTTCATTGAAGGCATGTTCCGGCCACAAGACGCATCCCATGCCATTGCAAAAGGGCACCTGACCACCCTGGAGGCCGCGGCCCTCGCATCGGAAAGCGGAGCACTCAAGACCGTGCTGGTCCACATCAGCCCCCGGTACACAGACGAGGACCTGCACGTGCTCGAATCGGAAGCAAGGGAGCGTTGTCCCGGTCTGACCGTTGGCCGGGACCTCGGGGTCTACTCAGTGCCTGCTTCGGCGTAGGAAGCGGCTCGAGCCGGCCAGGGCAGCCCGACCTCAATACAGGAGGTCGTAATCGGGAATGCGATTCAGGCGACGCACGTGGGAGACGAGCGTGTCGGGAAGGTAGCGGCCCCAAAGGCGAAAGGGCAGCTCTCCCATTTCCACGACGGGGCTGAATCCGACGGCGAAGAGGTACCCGAGGAGGAACTCGACGTTCGTCGGGATATACCCTTTATAGACCTTGTCTTCCCGCTGGGTGATGATCCGTTGCTCGTGAATGCTGTTTCCCAGCTCGGATTCCACCATGTTCGGGAAGGTGGCCAGGATGAGCTCCACTTTCAGATTCGGCTGAGCACCCGCGAGCAGCGGCTCGATTCCCTTTTTCAGCTGCTCCGCCGGAATCCCCCGGTTGCTGTAACGCTCCCAGGCACCGGTCTCGACGAACCGGCGACAGATCCACTCGGGATTCCACAGCACGTCGAGGATCATGCTGTTGGCCTCGTAGCTCCCCCGATGGTTTTCCATTTCGACGATGGTCAACGTGGGATCCCCCCGGATCACGGTGACCAGACGGGCCAGTTGCTCCTCGTCGGCAATGACCTTGATGCCGCCGACATCGGAAATGGACATGGGAGCACGATCCAGCTTCATCGTTGCGAAGCTGAACGCCCGCGCGATCTCTTTTTCCGCCTCGACAAACTCGCGCACCATTTCGGCTTCGGGGGTCAGCAGTTGCTCGAACGGAATGCCGGAGCGCGACGCCCGCTCTTCGGCCATGTGACGCGCGGCGTCCTGAACCGTGTGAAAGAACCAGGCCGCGATCCTGCGGTTCGCCTTCTCGGCGATGCGTCTGGGCCGCTTCACGCGGTAGAGCGCCACAAGATGGTCGGTCTCATCCAGGCACATGACGCCGTTGATGGGGGCTTCCCGGTAGAAAAAGTCAGGGTTCTTCCGGTACTCGGCGAAAAGCTCCTCGACTCGAGGCGTCAGGCCGCGCCGGGAGCGGCAGATGGTATCCCGCAGCTCGCCCTTGAACTGGATGCAGCGCTTTTGAGTCGTCTCATTGGAAATGGCCCCCAGAAAATGATCGGCCAGCACATGCAAGGTTTCTCCGATCACAAACCCGTCGCTGATCAAGATTTCCGTGAGGCGAAGAGCGTCGCTCGATTCCGGGCGATGACAAAACCATCGCTCGACAATGTCGAACAGCTCCTCCCTGTGGATGAAGGATGTCAGGTACACGCGCCACCTCGCTGCAGCAGTCCCAGGAGGTTGTTATACTTGCATTAATTCGTTCTCGCAGCAAGCACTTTCACCGGGTCCCACCGCTTTCGGGTCCGTGGGCCCGATCGGTCGTGAGCCGAGCTGTCCGCTCGTTGCGAACGAAGCCCATATTCCCAAACGGGCGTCCAGGAATTAACATAGGGGCTCCGCACGGGGAGCATGACGAGTGTGCAATGGTCCCGCACTCCGGTCACTTCATTGGGTGGTGCCGCCCTCAGGGAGCCGCCTTCGGGGTCCCCTCGGCAAAGGAAACGGCAAGGCATGGGAACGGTACGACAGAATATGATCGATCTGCTGGCAGGGCGCGAGATGACCGCCCGGCAGATCTCTCAGGAGCTCGGGATCCGGGAAAGGGAGGTTTACGACCATCTCCCCAATATCGCGCGATCCCTCACGGGCCAAGGCCGGAAGCTCGTCGCTGTGCCGTTTTCCTGCATGGAGTGCGGGCACGTCTTCGCAGAGCGAAAACGATGGACCCGACCGGGGCGCTGCCCGAAGTGCAAGAATGCGCACATCCAGGAGCCCCGATTTCGCATAGACAGGACTTAAGACCGATGAAATACGACCTCCATGTTCATACCTCCCGCTATTCCCCCTGCTCCATGGAAACGCCCGAGGCCTTGTGCAGAGCTGCACTCGAACGAGAGCTCAGGGGCATTGCCCTGACGGAGCACGAGTGCTGGTGGCCCGATCGGGAGCTCGATCGCCTTCGCCGGCAGTTCCCCGATCTGGTCTTGTTCCGAGGCTCGGAATACACCTGCAACGAAGGTCATTTTCTGGTCTTTGTTCCTGAAGACTTGGACGATCTGCCCCCTTACCACGCGGAGGTGCTTCGGCTCATCGATGCGGTGCATGAACGAGCGGGGATCGTCATCTGGGCTCATCCGTTCCGGTTTGGAGAGCCCTGGTCCGAGTGGGTCGATCATGCGGATCTGGACGGGGTGGAGGTGTCAAGCAGCAACATGGATGGGAGAACCGGTGGGCTCGCTCGGAAAGTGGCTGACAAGAGAGGCTTTCGGATCTTCCACAACAGCGACACCCACAGTCTCGATACCCTTGGCGCCTATTTCAACGAATTTCAAACGGATCTGCAAAGCACGTCGGAATTGATCCAGACCCTCCGCCACTCCAATGACGGTTAAACGCGCACCCTGTAACATTTCGACCTTGTCGACGACGCATGCTCGGAATGAAAATACTGTAATTCTTTTCTCAAAATACTGGTTTCACCCCATTTCAATGCACAAATCGGGAGTGTATTGTACGTCCCCAGAGACAGCAAGCTTCCCATCCCTATCCGTTTTAGCAGGGGGGACCCGCTGACCCCACCAGCAGGTCCCCCACCCCTTTTTTGGGGCCATGGTGATCGATCCCCTTATTTTCCCCGACCCGCGGCAACCTCTTCAAGAAAACCGTCGATGGCACTCTTGGCGTCGGCCAGGCTTTTCACCTCATTCATCAAGACGGTCACGCCATACGTGGCACCCGCCTGGGTTTCCACATAGCCAGAGAAGCCAACCACATCGCGCAGCGTCCCCGTCTTGCCCCGAACGGTCAAGCTGGAGCCTTTCATCCGATTGCGCAGCGTCCCTTCCTGGCCCGCCACGGCCAGGGAAGCGGAAAAAGGCATCCTTAATCCAGGGTCCGCACAGGCAGCCACCAGCACCCGGCTGAAAGCGTTTGGACTCACGCGGCATTCCCGACTCAAGCCGGATCCCGTCTTGAGCGACACCTCCTGCGCGGGAACACCCAGCTCGAGCAGGGCCTTCTGCACCACGGACAGCCCTTTGAGCTCTGTACCCGGCGCGCCGAGGACGTAGCCTCCCACGCATCGCAACAGCATTTCCGCCATGAAGTTGTTGCTGTATCGGTTCAGGCCGCAGCAAATCTCGGAGAGCGGATTGGATTCGTACTCGACGAGCTTGCGGGCTCCCGGGGGCACCACGGCCGCTCCACCCGGCGAGCGATCGATCCCGATCCCGGCCTCTTCCAACGCCGCATGGAGAACGGAGGCCACAAACACCGGCGGCTCGAAAACGCTGAATCGGTGCTCGTGGCTGCTGCGATCCTTCAGGGACACGGCCCCGGTCACCTGCACCCGCTCGCGCCCGTCGACCCCCCTGCCGCCATGGCGGACCTGGATCGGGCTTTTCGATCCCTTGGCGACCGTTGTGCTTAGATTTTCCACCTGGAGATAGCGCCCGGCCGGGACCCAGCTCACCTGGGCCGGCGTCCCGGCCTGCCTGCCCGCCGTCGCACGGACGAAGAAGCTGTTGAACTCCAGAGCGGTCCCCGAAAGGGTCGGATTGTAGGCCTCGTTGCAGTCTTCATCAAGGCACACCCGCTCGGTTTGCGGCGAGAAATAGGAATTGTCCACGTAGACCGACCCCGTGATGCGCTGAATGCCGCTTTCCTTCAGGCGCCGCACGAGCCAGAGCAGCTTGTCTTGCACGAAGAAGGGATCCCCTTCGCTCTTCAGGTAGATTGGACCGGACAAGACCCCACCCTGCAGACGCCCAGTCGTCCAGATCGCGGTTCGGAAGTGATGCTCCGGCCCCAGCCATTTGAGCGCGGTGTAGCTGGTCAAGATCTTGAGCACCGACGCAGGCACGAGGGGATCGTGCGCCCGATGCTCGAGCAGCACGCGCCCGGAAGGCAGCTCGACCACCTCGAACCCTACCTGCCCCGCGGCACGGTGGAAGCGAGACAGGCTAGATTCCCCCGAGGCGGCGGGCTTCGTGCGCTTGGGAGGCTTGCTCTTGACGCGTGCCCCAAAGGCATCGCCCGTAGCCACAAGGCAGACCGCTGAAGCGACAACCACAATCCAACCGAGCATCAAGCAGCGCACGGTAACTCTTGCTTTGCGTGTCAGACTCTGCATATCGATTCGAACAGCTCCCAGAAGGAAGGAAACGACTTGGCAACGGATTCGGAGCCGTCGATCACGACCCCGAACACCCGTAGTCCCATCAAGGCAAACGCCATGGCAATGCGGTGATCGTCGTGGGCGTCGATGGGGCCGCTCGGAGCGCCGACCCTGCCCCCTTCGATCACCAGCCCGTCCTCGAGCTCCTCGACGGGCACACCGAACTTGGAAAGCTCCCCGGCCACCACGCTGAGGCGATCCGATTCCTTGATCCGCAGGTGCGCCACGTTGGTGATTCGGGTGGCTCCTTCGGCAAAGGCCGCCACGACGGCAAGGGTCGGGACCATGTCCGGGATCCGATTCATGTCGAGCGTAATCGCTCGCAGCCCGTCCGGGCCGGTCACTTGCACGCCGTTTCCCTCCCAACGAACCCGGCACCCCATGCTTTCCAGCACATCCAGGAGTCGACGATCGCCCTGGTGACTCTCCGGGTGGATGGGAAACGTCGTGACCGTTCCCCCCATGATCGCCGCGGCGGCCCAGAAGTAGGACGCCGACGAGCAGTCGCCTTCCACTTCATAGTGCATCGCCGGATAGACCTGCGGGGCCGGAATGACCACCTCGTTTGAGCCGACCCGCTCGACGCGGATGGCCTTCTGCTCCATCATGGCGAGCGTCAACGCGACGTAGGGGTAGGACGCGACGGGATCGAGCCAGCGAATTCGCATCTCCCGCTCCGCCAAGGGGGCCGCGATCAGCAGGGCGGACAGGAACTGGCTGCTCTGCCGCGCATCCACAGTCACTTCGCCCCCCCGCAGACCGCGCCCGCGGATCTCGACGGGAGGAAACCCGGGCGTCCCCCGGTAGATGCACTCGGTGCCCAGCTGTCCCAGCGCGTCCACCACTGGGCCGATCGGGCGCTCCCGCAGCCGGTCGGTTCCGTCGAATACGAACGTCCCCTCGCCCGCAGCCGCCAGCGGCGGCAGAAGCCTCATACTCGTCCCGCTGTTTCCGAGCTTGATGGGCTCATCCGGACTGCGCCACCGGCGCGCGGGGGGCTTCACCGTGAACTGATCCGTGGCCCGGGTGATCGCGGCGCCGAGCTGCTCCAGCGCGCCCGCGGTCAGAAGTGTGTCTTCCGCGTTCAAGGGATTCAAAATGGTGCTTTCCCCGTCCGCGAGCGCCGCCATGAGAAGCGCCCGGTGGGTGATCGACTTCGATCCGGGAATGCGCACCTTGCCGGCCACGGTGCGGACCGGTTGGATTTCTCGAGACACTTTAGCCATGCAACAACGCTCCTTCCACGGCAGCCCGCATGCGGTCGACCACATGAGGCGGCATGCTTTTCCCGAGCCACCATTCGAGCTGCGCGACTCCTTGATAAATCAACATTTCGGATCCCCGCACCCCCGTGCACCCCGCTCCTTTTGCCGACAGGAGAAAGTCGGTCCAGGCCGGCCTGTAGACCGTATCCATGACCACCATCCCAGCCCGGAAAAAGGAATCGGGCACCAGGGGCTCGCTCCCGCTCTTCATCAGGCCAACGGAGGTGCACTGGACGACGACGTCGAACGAACGCGCCGTGGGATCGGCCCGGAGCGCATCGAGAGCGATGCAGGAGCAGTCGAAGAGCTCGGCCAGCCGCCGGCCTCGGTCATGATCCCGGTTGGCCACC
>CALBZH010000707.1 GCA_937889795.1 uncultured Syntrophobacteraceae bacterium
GGGGGCGAAGGCGTCCTTCGGACTCACGGGCGGGAAAAGGAAGCGACCTCGGTCATTGAGATGGCCATCGAGCAGGGCATCACGTACTTCGATTGCGCTCGTGTCTATGCCGGCAGTGAAGATTACTACGGGATTGTCTGGCGAAATCGCCCCGATGTGCGCCGTCGGATCTTTCAAGCCAGCAAATCGGCGTCACGATCACGCGATGAAGCCCGTGATGACTTGGACCGGAGCTTGCATCGGTTGGGGGTCGAGTACCTCGACCTCTGGCAAATCCACGATGTTCGGACCGAAGAAGATTTGGCCGAGATCTCCCGTCCGGGGGGTGCGCTTGATGCGTTCGTCGAGGCCAAGGCTGCCGGTCGGGCCCGGTTCATAGGAGTTACGGGACACCACGATCCGACGATCCTCACCCGTGCCGTCGAAGAGTGGCCCCTGGACTCCGTGATGATGCCGGTCAATCCCGTTGAAAAGGCCTTGGGCGGATTCCTGGATGTGACGTTGACGGCCGCCCTCCAGAAGGGAATGGCTGTGATTGCCATGAAAGTCCTCGGAGGCGGGCATTACGTCCATCCGAAAGCGGGAGTGACGGCCGACAGACTGATTCAATTTGCGCTGTCGCAACCGGTCGACGTGGTGATAGTCGGCTGCTCAAGCCCGGAAGAAGTGCATATGCTTTCGGAGACTGGGCGTGCGTCTCAACGCATGAGCCCCGCGCAGCAGGATGAATTGAGCGCGGCGTTTGAACCGTTGGCCAGGCGACTGGCCTTCTACCGAGGCGTGTTTTAGAGGAGTGCGGCCGCAGAGCTGCATAGAGGAGCTGCGGACTGACTCGGTAACGGTCTCCATGCGGAGGCGCATGGGGAATTCTTGATTGAGGGTGTCCCTTTGAGGGCTGTAAGGAAGGTGATACCGTGTCGCCCTTTTCCTGTAGGGTTTTGACATGCTATATACATTTCGCTTTTGCGGTGTCGATTTCATGCAAATTGAAAACCTGTGGGGTGGTCCTCCCTGTGGCGATCTGAGACATTTGCGCGCGAGCGGCGATGGGTGTGAGGTGCGGGGTGAAACTGGGTGGTTTTGTGGCGTTGTCTCTGGGACTGAAGACTCAAATGGATGAAGATCAACCGACTGTGGCGAAGAAGAATGGAACCTGGATCAAGATCGCACTATGCGTGCTGGTGATGGGTGTACTGGCTTTCGTGTTGTACAAGTCCGGCGCCCTGAAGTTTTTCATGTGCAAAGACCGAATTGTGGCCTTTCTGGATTCCTTGGGTCCCCTTTCTTTCGTGGGGTTTGTCCTGCTTCAAGCCGCCCAGGTCGTCGTGGCTCCGATCCCGGGTGAAGTCACCGGATTCATCGGTGGTTATGTCTACGGTCCTTTACAGGGCGTGCTCCTGTCCACAACGGGTCTTGTTCTGGGCTCGTTTGTGGCCTTCATGTTGTCGCGCTTATTTGGCAGACCGTTTGTCGAGCGATTCATTGACCAAAGTGTCATGAAGCGCTACGACTATGTGCTGCATCATAAGGGTATCTTTCTGATCTTTCTGTTGTTTCTGATACCAGGATTTCCGAAGGACTACCTATGCTTCATTCTGGGACTGGGACATCTCACCATCGCGGAGTTCCTTATCGTAAGCACCGTTGGCCGGCTCTTCGGCACCATCCTCTTGACGCTCGGTGGCCAGTACATCCGCCACGATCAGTATAGAAACTTTTATATCCTGCTGGGTGTGGCCATTATTGTGATCTTCCTGGTGCTACTGTATCGAGAGCGGCTGGAGACCTGGTTCAGGCATCTGCACCATCGGAGCACCAAGAAGTCGATGACCGGCTCGAACAGGAACGCCCAGATTTTGTGAGATACCATCCCTCCGGATTTCAGAGCTCGATCGAATCACCCGTTTGTCCGGAAGAATGCCCGAAACGGCTCCTGGTTCCCCGGATTGCAGCGAATGCACCCGGGATCGGAGGGGATCATCGGGCCTGAACCGATCTACCGATCCAAGGAGTGTTTGCCGGTTGCTTACGGAAATGGTCTCTCAATTTGCGGTGAAGTGCCTGGAGACGACGGGGTATGCGGGAGCCGCTCTGCTGATGGCCCTGGAGAGCATGATTACTCCGATTCCCAGTGAAGCCGTCATGCCATTTGTGGGCTTTCTGGTGGCTGACGGCAAATGGAGCCTCTGGCTCTCCATCCTGGCGACGACCCTGGGCTCGCTCGCCGGGTCGCTTGCCTCCTACCTGATGGGGTATTACGGGGGCAAGCCGGTGGTGCTCAAAGTGGGAAGATACCTCCTTCTCGACCGTCACGACCTGGAAATCACCGAGCGGTTTTTCAACCGTCGGAGCGGCACGGCAACCCTCTTTTTCAGCCGCTTTGTTCCTGTGGTTCGACACCTCATCTCAATTCCCGCGGGTGTCGGGCGCATGCCTCTGACGCCGTTTCTCGCCGCGACCCTGGTGGGGGCGACCCTTTGGAATACCTTCCTCCTGGTTTGCGGGATGAAGCTCCGTGAGCACTGGGTGATCGTGCAGCGGTACTCCCACCAGGTGGACCTGGTTGTGGTTGCGATCCTGGTTTGTGGGCTGGCGCTTTTCGTTCGCCTCAAAATGGCTCACAAGAAGAGCACGGTGGTTGGCCTCGAGGATTGAGGATGGGACTGGGCGGCTGCAATGGAGGCAAAGGCTACCAGCGCATCAGGAGTACGGTCTATCTTTTGATCGGTGGCCTGCTGATCGTCCTGGCCCTCTTAGATCGGAAGAGCGTCG
>CALBZH010000708.1 GCA_937889795.1 uncultured Syntrophobacteraceae bacterium
GGGCAATGTTGTTGAATTAAGCATTCCTGAGCTTCTCCCGCCTCCCGGCACACCACTTGTTGGGAGGTCTTTTGGTGACCCTGGGCTGCGTGGGCCTGGTTGCCTTCGAGCGGTAGTACTTAACGCGAGAGATCGCTTTGAGGACCTCTGAAAAGATTGTGACAGCCCTTTGCGGGTCATCTGGAACGAGTACGGCGGCTTCCGCAGCCAAGGTCATGATGGCATTCTTGAACTGATATTCCTCGTCCCGTGAGCCATGGGCGCTGGAGGTGATCACCATGAGGGTTCGAGCGATCACGGACATGATGACCACGGCAAAAAGCTCCTGCCGAATACTGTTCGGGGTCTTGCCATGAAATTTCTCGATCTCGAGCACAACCTTTTCAGTTCTGTAGTGGTCCTCGATCGCCCAGCGGCGGAAGTAGAGCTCGATGATCTCCTCTGCCGCAAAGCTGCTCTTGCTGAGCATGTTGGTCAGAAGCACCGAGACTTTTCCCTCAGGGCTGACGAGCCGGATCACCCTGAGCTGGATGCCCCTGGCTTTCTTCCGTTGCTTGCCGCTGAGCCCCTGCAGATAGTTGTTGGAGGGAGTGAGCGCAATGTAGTCCTCCTGCTTTCCGCTTCGGACGAAAGCCTCCACGGCGGGAAAGGTCGACTCGGCCGGACAGCGGAAAAGAAAATACCCCTTGTGATGCTCCCTCAAGTAGGTGATGAGATCGAAGCTCGGGTATCCCCGATCGAAGAGCAGGACGGACCGAGGAGGAACAAAGGGCAAGAGCGCCTGCGCTTCCTCGCGCTCCGATCCATGGATGCTCACCACGCTTCTGGCTATGGGCAGACGCCTGAAGACATCATAGGCTGTTGTCACCAAGGCCTGAGGGTAGTGACCTCTTCCTTCATGCTGAAAACCGCTTTGAGGATCGAACTCCTTGCGGATCTCCTCGGTTGCCGGAAGGTCGTATTTGGACCCATCGAAGGCGGTAACCGACATTCCGTGCCAGACATAGGCGCTGCTGCGAGGATACTGTCTATAGGCCAGCTTGACAGCCTCCTCCATAATGCTCCGGAAAACGGTCCAGGAGACCTTCTTGCGAGCTTGGGTCAGTGCGCTGCGGTGGATCTCCTCGGCGTCAGGCCAGAGTCCGCTCCTCCTGGCAGCCCTGAAGAAATCCCCGGACTTGATGTCCACCCCCTTGCTCTTCCCGCTCGCCACAAGCGAAAGAATGAAAGTGATGAGCTTGGGGAAGGGCAGTTTCCGGATTCGGGAAAAGTCTCCGGGTGATTGTCTGTCGTCAGGGTCGATATCTTTGGGAATGAGGTCGAGAAAAGCTGCGAGAACAGGGGCGAGTTGGCATGAATCTTCATGGCAGGATCTGTGCCATGAAGATCAACTCCTCGAAGGTTTGAGGCTGAAAATGGTGACCTTGCAACCACGCTTGACGAAAGAGAGTATCTCACAGATTGGCCCCATGCGCAACAGTTAATGCATACATGTCAATAAGTTATGGCTTGGTACACCAGACGGACAACGTTAATTCAACAACATTGACCCCAAAGGTTGCCCATTTAGTTTTTCCACCCTATTTCCACCCAAGAATCGATGTGCTCGTTTTGCTTCCAGGCTGAGGGAGCGCATAGTTTTTTATACCGGCCCATCTTTTTCAAAGCACTGATCGCGATACAGCCTTCCAGCAAGCCCTGGAGATGGGACGTTATTACGAATAGTTCACCAAAGAGGGCCGACGCCTGATCAGCACCAAGTTGGCTGAAATCGTAAGCCTCGATCGGCTGGGGCACAGTCCATCGGAGATGCTCTTCGATGCATGCTGTGAGAAAGCGACGGAGCATCTGCCCTTCGAACATGAATTTAAGCCCGAACACAAAGTCCCACCGCCGAGTTTCTAGTGGATGACAAGTAGTGCGCATGGGCGGGTTCAGAACAAAGAACCTGCGCCGAGAAAGACAAGAAAGAAACCCCAATGAAGCCAAACAGATGATGTCGCAGCCGTTGGAGGGGGAAACTCCGGTCGCCCTACGGGCTCTCTCCGTTTCCCCCTCCAACGGCAACCCTGCCGCGCGGGGCGATCTGACTGATGAGGGGGGGGCCAAATTAGACCATCAAAGTGGGCCAAATCAGGTTGTCAAAA
>CALBZH010000709.1 GCA_937889795.1 uncultured Syntrophobacteraceae bacterium
GACCACCGAGATCTACACTCTTTCCCTACACGACGCTCTTCCGATCTCTCCGACGGTGGCGCTCATCTGCTCGGTCGCCCCCGCAACCGAGGTCAGGTTCGCCGTCATCTGCTCCATGCTCGCGGCAACGGACGTCGTATTGGCGCTGGATTCCTCGGCCGCCGCGGCAACCGTTCCCGCCTTTTCGGACATGGACCGGACACTTGAGGCCATGTGACCGGAAATGGACGACAGCTCCGTGGAAGACGAGGCCAACGTTTGGACGCCCCCGCTCACGTCGGCGATCATCCGGCGCATGCTGGCACCCATGTCGTTGAGCGCCTTCGCCAGCTCCCCTATTTCGTCCTTCTGTGCAATCGCGAGGGTTTTGGTCATGTCTCCCCCGGCCATGGCCGCGGCAAAATCGACCCCTTCGCGAACCGGGCGAACGATGCCGCGCGTGAGAACCACGCCGAAAACGATGGCCAGGACCACCGCCAGTCCGCCTCCGACGATGAGGACCCAGCGGATGGTGGTCTCAAGGGCATTGGCTTGGGCATCAAGCTCTTTCAATCGCTCTTGTCGCCAATCGAGAATCTCCCTGGCGGTCGCATAGACCTTCTCCATGAGCTTGCTGCTCTGATCGGAGTAGATCTTCTTGCCTTCGGCATCCTTGCCGGCCAAGGCGAGCTCAACCGACTTATTGTTGGCATCTCGGGCATCCCCGATGGTTTTTTCCAATTTGTCAATGAGCGCTCTCCCGGTTGGCGTTGTGTCCATCGCCTTCAGCTCATCGACACGCTTCTTGTAGCTTTCCCGGACGGCCCCGAGCGCCTTCTGAAGCTGCTCCCGCTCCTCCTTCTCTTCGTGCATGAACATGAGGGCGATCTTGAGGCCGATATCGCGAACATCTTCGCTGGCGCCCGCCGCGAGCATCGATATCTTGCCTTCGGCCAGGATGTCATCCGTGGCGCGCCCCTGGGAGGCCCCACCCCACAAGGCGGCGCCCGTCATGCCGAGCAACAGCAGCACCAAGATCCCAAACCCGATGCCAAGCCTTTTCCCAATCTTCATGTTTTGCAGCATGCTCATGTTTAGACCTTCCTTCTTCTTCCGTTGAGTCTTGGTTTCGTTGCGCAGCGAGGGGCCGCTTGGCCCTCTGGAGCGTTAGTGCACATAGGGACCGTACTTCTTGTCCATCTTCTGAATGTGACCGATGAGCCAGTCGCGAACCGTGGTCAGGGCCTCGAACACGACCGATTCATCCCCGCCGGCGTAGCGACTCTGGAACTCGGCGACTTTTGCCTCGAAGCGACGGTGCGTCTCCTCCTGATACGCCAGCTCTGGGAAGTTGTGCTTGCGCATGAGGGCCTCCTCCTCTCCGAAGTGATACCGTGTGTACTGGGCAAGGTCCTTGAGAATCCCCCCGATGACCATCGTCCCTTTTCCTTGCTTCATCGCCTGGTGCAACTCATTCAGGATGGCCAGGAAACGCTTGTGCTGTTCGTCCATGCCGAGAACGGCCACCGAAAGCTGGTCACTCCACTCGATGAACGGCTTGCGCTCGTTTTCGGTACAGGCGGCAACGCCCGCGTTGGCACAATCCCCATCCAGCGTGAATCGCTTGACGATGTCTCTCAGGCGGTCGGCCAGGCCGGACAGCTCGAAAGCCCTCGACTGGACCTGCTGCCCCCCTGAGCTGAGCTCGCCGATGGTCGCGCTCACCTGGGCGATGTCCTTGGCGATGGACTGCGAGGCGGATGCCGCCTGGGCCACCCGTTCATTGGAGTCCGTCACGCCCATGGAGGCCTGCGCGATGTTGGAGGCGACATCCCGGGTCACCACGGACTGCTCCTCGATGGCCGCCGCGATCGTGTTCACGATTTGCACGACCTCGGTGCTGACCCCGGTGATCTGCTCGATGTCCGTGATGGCACTGCCCGTGGAGGTCTGGATGCCGGCAATCTTGCCTTTGATGTCATCCGTTGCCGCCGCGGTCTGCTGGGCAAGCTCCTTGATCTCGTTGGCCACGACGGCAAACCCCTTTCCCGCCGCTCCGGCCCGGGCCGCTTCGATCGTCGCGTTCAGTGCCAGGAGATTCGTCTGGGACGAGATGCTCGTGATGGTTTCGGTGACCTTGCCGATATCCTGGGCCGCCCGCCCCAGGTCCTTCATGGCGGTGGAGACCGCCTCGGCCTGCTGGACCGCCTCATCGCTGATCGCCCGGGAGCGCTCGGCATTGG
>CALBZH010000710.1 GCA_937889795.1 uncultured Syntrophobacteraceae bacterium
CGTGAGTGCCTTCAAACGGCTCATCGAGGAAGAAGACAAGCACATCGCCTACATCACGAAGATCCTTGAGGACCTGAAATCGGGGGCGGAGATTTCAGCATCGACCGTGCAAGCGGTCACACTGGAGCCCACGAATTATTTCGACGAGCGAGCCAAATCCGAATTCCTGCAGCAATGCGTCGAAGGGTCGATGGTTCCGGATGTGACCGTCTTCAATACGGCGTGGCTCATTGAAAAAGATTTGAGCGAATTTTACGACCGGATGGCCCATCAGACGGACGGAAGGGCTCAGGAGGCGCTTGCCATGCTGGCCCGGTGGGAAAAGGGGCACGAGGCGTTTTTCAAGACGTTTCGGGACAAGCTGTCGGATGAGTACGCATTGATGCCGTGGGGTGGTTGATAAGAGTCTGTACGACCAACAAACTGGGAAGGGGGCAGGGCAAGGGATCGTCCGAAGCCCCTTTTTTTTGCCGCATCAGGGTCCGATCGGTGCGGTGCGAAAGAGGCAGATGAGGCATGCAACGATACGAATATGAAATCACGACGCACTCGGCCGATACCCTTAGGGATATGGTCTACTTTTGTTCAATGGCCGGGGAATGTGACCTCCAGCGCCTTCCCGGAGATCAAGTCAGGAAGCTCAAGGAGATGCTGAACCAAAGGGGTGCTGAGGGTTGGGAATTGATTCAGATCACCTTCGGGAAGGACGGAATCCTCATTTTTTGGAAAAGAGTGATTAAAGAAGCTGATGGATGATGCCAGTGGCTCGGTGTGAAGCACGAGGTTGAGCTGAATTTCAAGAGGGAAGAGGGTTGAGACCATGCGAACGATCAAGGTGAAAGGGATGTCCTGCCAACATTGTGTGAAGGCTGTGACGAAGGCACTCGGCGAGCTTGAGGGGGTTGCGGACGTGAAGGTGGACCTGATGGCGGGTGAGGTTAGCTTCGAGGAATCCAACCCCTTGGCCGACGATGTCCTGCGGGAGGCGGTCAAGAAAGCGGGATTCGAGCTTGGCTAAGATCATCATCCCCATCGAAGGCATGAGCTGTGCTGCGTGCGTGCGGCGCGTCGAAACCGGGATCCGCTCTCTCGAAGGCGTCAAGGATGCGGCCGTGAACCTTGCAAGCGGCAAGGCAACGGTCGAGATCGACCCCGAAGTGGTGAGCGAAGCCATGGTTCGGGCTCGTATCGTGGAACTGGGATACGAGGTTCTGGACGCGGCCCCGACGCAGGCTTTGGGACCGAGCACGACCACGCTGCTCGTCGGGGGGATGACGTGCGCCGCCTGTGTTCGGCGGGTGGAGCTCGCTCTCAAAGCCGTTCCCGGGGTGGTGGATGCATCGGTCAACCTGGCGGCATCGCGGGCTGCCGTCGTTCACGAGCCGACCGTTTCTGCGGACATGCTGCGCAGGGTTCTGGAAGATACGGGGTACGACTATCTGGGAATCCTGCACGAACGCCCCGACGATCCGGTCGAGCTTGCCCGGGCGCGCGAGATGAAGACCTTGCAGGTGAAGCTTGCCGTGGGCATTGTCTTGAGCCTGCTCGTGATGATTGGGAGCATGCCGCACCTGTTTCCTTTCCTGCACGCGATTCCCCCGCAAACCCTGCTCTGGACGCTCTTTGTGCTGACGACGCCTGCCGTTTTCTGGGTGGGAAGCCGATTCTTCGTCGGTGCGTGGAAGGCGCTGCGCCAGAAGACCTCCGACATGAACACGCTGGTAGCCATGGGCTCTGCATCCGCATACGTCTACTCCTCGCTGGTGACCTTCTTTCCGGGTGCCTTGGCGGGGGGAGGAGCCGAGGCGCACGTGTATTACGACGGGGCGGCGATGATTGTGACGCTGGTTCTGCTGGGGCGACTGCTCGAGGCGCGCGCGCGCGGGAAAACGTCCCAGGCCATCAAGCGGTTGATGAGGCTCGCTCCCAAGACGGCCCGGGTTCGCCGTGACGGGCGCGAGGTTGACTTGCCCATCGAGGAAGTGATTCCCGGGGACCTCCTTGTCGTGCGCCCCGGGGAGCGAATTGCCACGGACGGACGCGTGGAGTTTGGAAGCTCCTTCGTGGATGAGTCGATGCTGACCGGGGAAAGTCTGCCGGTTGAAAAAGGGGTTGGAAGCGAGGTTTTTGCCGGAACGATCAACTCGAGCGGAAGCTTCGAGTTTCGGGCACAGCGCGTTGGCGCTGAAACGGCATTGGCCCAGATCATTCGGATGGTTGAAGAGGCGCAAGGATCGAAAGCCCCCGTCCAGCGCTTTGCGGACAAAGTTGCGTCCGTCTTCGTCCCTGTCGTTCTGGTCATCGCGGGGTGCACGTTTCTCGTCTGGTATTTGGCAGCTCCTGAGCTCGGGTTCAGCAGAGCCCTTCTTAATTTCGTCTCGGTTCTGATTATTGCCTGTCCGTGTGCCATGGGGCTGGCGACGCCGACAGCCGTGATGGTGGGGACGGGCCTGGGAGCGGAAAGCGGCATTCTCATTAAGGGCGGCGAGAGCCTGGAGAAGGCAGGCGGCTTGACCACCGTGGTTTTCGACAAGACCGGGACGCTTACCCGGGGCGCTCCCGTTGTGACGGATTTCTGGGCAGCCCCAGGTGTGGAGCCGACAAGTGTTCTGCGTCTCGCTGCATCCGTTGAAGCCCTTTCCGAGCATCCCCTCGCGCGGGCCATCGTGAGCAAGGCTCGCGAAGAGGGGGTCGAACCGGCCCGTGTCGAGAGCTTCGAAGCCTCATCCGGCCTCGGTGCGGTCGGCATCGTGGAGGGTGTCAGGGTGCTGGTGGGGAGCAGCAGATTTGTGTCCGACCAGGTCATGGAGGTCGAGAGCTCACAAGACGCTGTGGCCCCATGGATTGCCACGGGAAAGACGTGTGTTTATGTTGTGGCGAATGGGCAGTTGTCCGGTGTGCTTGCGCTTGCCGATACATTGAAAGAATCCGCCCGGGACGCTGTGTCGAGGCTCACCGCCATGGGGCTGCAGGTCGTCATGGTCACGGGCGACCGAAAAGAAACCGCCTCGAAAATCGCGGAGGAAGCTGGCATCCATCGGGTGCTCGCCGAGGTTCTGCCGGGGGGCAAAGCCGACGAGATCCGTAAGCTGCAGCAAGACGGGGAGCGGGTTGCCATGGTGGGGGACGGGATCAATGACGCCCCTGCGCTGGCTGCGGCGGACATCGGTGTGGCTGTGGCGGCCGGCACGGATATCGCGATGGAAGCCAGTGATCTGACTCTGATGCGCGATGATCTTCGTTTGGTGCCGGCTGCGATGAAGCTTTCGGCCTTGACCATGAGAGTGATCCGGCAAAATTTGTTCTGGGCGTTCTTCTACAACTCCTTGGGAATCCCAGTGGCGGCCGGCGTCTTGGTCCCGCTTTGGGGATTTCAGTTGAATCCCATGGTTGCCGCTGCGGCCATGGCGATGAGCTCCGTCTCCGTGGTGGCCAACGCCCTGAGGCTTCGCCGGCTCTGGGCGAAGGTCGACTGATCGGCCTCAGGATGGGCCGGGGGGGCAATGTTGTTGATGTAAGCGACGCACGGATAGGCGTGAGGACAGGGAGACGCGGTGACAAGGAGACGGGGAGACAGAGACAA
>CALBZH010000711.1 GCA_937889795.1 uncultured Syntrophobacteraceae bacterium
CTTCTCCTGTGTCATGACCTCCCGCTGCAAGTCGTCAACTTGGACGTGGTGGACACGGTGCTGCTCGAAGGGGCAAAGAGCATTCCAGGCATCCATGCCTTTTCCCAAGTCACATCGCCGGCCTCGTCCATCCAGTGGATATGTGGGGACGCCGAGCATCTCCCGTTTGCTGACGGGGTGTTTCACTGGGTCAGCTTGAACGGGGTACTCAACCTCTTCTCACGGAAAGAATACCTTTTGCGGGAGATCTTGCGGGTAACGGCCTCAGGAGGTTATCTCGTGGGTGCGGACCTTTGCTGCTCGGACCCTCTCCCCGAATACTTCGCCGATGAGCCCGACGCTTGGGCATGGTGCATGAGCGGCGCTTGTACCTTGGATACCCTCAAGCATCTCCTGCTTCGGGCCGGGTTCTTACCCGTTGACGTGCAACCAGCCGAAATACCAGACATGTTCTATCGCACGACCTTCTCTTGTCACAAGCCCCACGATAGTTAGGAGACCGAGGACCTATTCAGCGGTATTCTTGGACTCTTCGACCATGGAGATCGCCTTCGTTGGGCACTCTTCCGCACAAATTCCGCATCCTTTGCAATAATCGTAATCGATTTCCACGGGTATTGAGCGCTTGACTACTCCTTCGGGGCAATAAAGCCAGCATATAAAGCAAGAAGGCCTCCGGTTTCTAAAAGGAGTGCACTTCTCGTGGTCGATTTCGGGTCTGGATGCTCTCCAATCACCCGTCTTACCAGCCTCTCCTTTGCACAGTTTTGAGTGGGCATAAGTAAAATCCGATTTCGTCTGGTCGCTCATTCAAGGTTCCTTCGTGATCCCACAGTCAAAACCCGTGGTGATGAATCGATCAACCGCACACAAGTCCACATTCGCGTAGACGAGAGGTTCCCCTGTAGGCAAGTCTGGCGCCTTCGACGTTCCTCTCGGCAGCGTCGCCTTTGAAATGATGTCGGAGGGCCTTTTCCATACTCTCCATGCTTATGAGCCCCGTGGCCTTGCAGAATCCTCCCAAAATCGTCGTATTAAAAAGCACTGTGCCGGCAACGATCAACCCGGCCTCTTTCGCCCATGCACTCGCATTCGTGGTGCTGATGTTGATCGCGGTATCGAGCTGAATCGCCTCAGCTGGCTTAGTTGAATTGATCAGGACGATTCCGTCCGGGCGAATCCCAGCCGCGACATTGACTACGGTGAGCAAGGTCTCATCGAGGACCACAACCACGTCAGGAGTCTCAACCAACGAAAACGTCCGGATCGGCTCCCACCCAAACCGCGTCGTCGCGATAACTGGCGCCCCCCGTCGCTCCGCACCAAAGAAAGGAGCAGAAGTAACTCCTTTGTATCCCTCGTAATAAGCAGCCTCGGCAAGAATGCTGGCTGCGGTGACCGCACCCTGGCCACCTCGCCCGTGCCACCTGACCTCAATGCACTTCCTCTTTATCACTCCCAAGCCAACCTCCAAGCCGCGGCCCCACCCATCGTCAGCTTCCAAACCAGTGGATGCTATGTGATCCCAAACGGATCTGTTCGGACTCCAAGCCCCTGCTGTGAAAGCACTCCGTCTGCAATTCTCCAACCTTCGAGCCTGTTACATAGCGCGTTGCCCAGGCTACGTCAACCATGTCCCCTCTTTCTCCTTGCACTTCCGCGTGCTCTTCTGTATTCGAATCCCGTTCCCATGCGACGAGCGTCATGGGATGTCCAAGACCCCATTAGGAAAGGAGACGACACGGCATGGAAAAACGTCCACTCGGCAAGAACCTTGGAGCTGAAACCCTGCAAAATGACTTATGCATACAGTTCTATGATCAGTCCAGAGCCATCGCCGGAGACCGTTTCTTTGTAGAGCTCCTCATTCGGATTCCCATTCCTCTTGGCGAGGCCTACTTTCGCGACTTATCGGACCCAATCGCACAGGTGAACCGTTTCCTCTCTCAAATGGGTGAGGGTTTTGCCTTTGAGCAGACGAAGAGCCGCAATTTCGTCTCCAAACAAGACGTTCCAGACCTCTTGAATAGCATGAAAGAGGAATTCTTGGACGCCAACAGGGCCTATCTCGGACATCCTTCGTTCGCAAAACGGTTCGTTCTCAAACAGTATGAAGCATGGAAGAAATCAACCTCCTGGCAACGGGCTCATCGCAAGGTCGTCGAAGAGGTCGAGCAAAAAGAAAGGGAATCGAAATGATCTCTCATCCCGATTCCCCTCTAAAACATGGACTGCATGACGCCCTGTCAAGGGCGAATAGTCACCGGTGTCCCTAATTTTGCGATTTGGCTCAGCTCTTCCATGTCACTGTTGTAGAGAGCAATCCCACCGTCCGTCCAATCACAGTGCGCCCCTCCCGCTTGGATCAGAACCTTCCCTCCGAGGTTGGTATCCCATGGCGGCTGAATCCGGCGCTCAGACGCTGTCAGAATGCTCCTGAACTCACCTGGCGTAATGAGTCCCGAAAAGAACGCTCGCTCCGCGTGCCGTTTGCTCGGATAGCTCAAGCCCAAAACGCGCTGTCCTGGCCCATCCAACTTCGTGCAGACGGCAAATCTCCCCTCGGGAGTTCGCCCATCACCGTTCTTTTCTTTGTCACCCCTCGGCTGCAGGCCCAGGCCAACTGGATAATCTCGGATCAGGACGTTTGAATCCACGACATAGAGACGGCGTCGCTCCTTGTACACAAACAGCTCTGGGTTCTTCACCTCCGACAGCTGCCTGAGATAATCCACCCGGATGGTATTCTTGACAGCAGGCTCATCTTGGTATGCAGCTCGGGCAGCAGCCTCCTGCTGCTTCTGGGATCGCGACGCTTCCCATTTGGAGCCCGACATCTGCATGGAACAGCCACCTAAGACGATCAGGGAACAGCACACCACCCCCAAAAGCGAAACGCCTTTGTCCCTATGGCTCAATGTCATCCGCAGTTACCCCTCCAGCCGTTTATCGAACTAAACTGCTTTCGTTCCTGAGGACACCATCGAGCGCCCGTAGATCAAGACTCGACGATCTTGGGACTGATAAAAATCAGCAGCTCTTGGCGTGTCCTCCGCCACGATTCCTGCTTGAAGAGTCGACCGAGGATCGGAATGTTGCTCAACCCCGGCGTAGAAGTCAAAGTCTTACCTTGTGAATCTCTCATTACACCACCAATGACGACAATGCAACCATCAGCTACAAGAAGTTCCGTTTTGATCTTTCGAGTCGCGATCGCCGGCCCCTCTCCGCCCCCAGTGACCGTTGGGTTAGGTTCATCCTGCTTGGCTTCGATCTCCATGCGCACCTTGCCATCCGGCGTGATATGCGGCGTCACCTGGAGCTCAACAACGGCATCCTTAAAAACCGTGCTCACAACCCCACCGTCTGCGGCACTCTGCTGCGGATAGGGGATTTGGTTTCCTTGAGAGATGATTGCCTTCACGTTATTGATCGTCAGCACTTTAGGCGCAGCCAGAACCTTCGATCGATTGGTGCTCTCCAGGGCCGAGATGTTCAGGTCCAGCTGCATCATGGTGGAGCCTATGACCTGCCCAAGATTCCAACCGAACAGACTACCGGCATCCGAAAGCCAATTGACCGCCCAATCGTGATTTGCCGTGAGGGGGTTAAAATTCCTGAGGTTCAAATTCCATCGAATTCCAAGACTGCGACTCACGTCATCGTCCATGGTGACGATTCGGGCTTCAATCATGACTTGCGGAATGGGCTTGTCCAGACGCTTGATGAGCTGCTTGGCCGTCGCAATACGGGAGGGATAATCGGTATAAATGACAAGATTTGTACGCTCATCGATTGAGATCTTCGCTTTTTCGCTCTTGATTTCGTTGATCCGATTCGCGATCTCGGCGGGTGGAGCGTAGTTGACGGTCAAGTATTCCGTAGTGATCTCTCCCACATCCTTGGCGGCCTCCATCAGATCCTGTCTTGCCTTGATCTCCTCGTACCTCTGATTCATCTCATCCTTGAGCTTGGTCGTCTTGGCGATCCGGATGACGCCGCCCCGTTGCTCCATGCCCAAGTTGTTCATAGCCAAGACCATATCGAGCACCTGGTCCCAAGGAACCTGCTCCACTTTGAGCGTTACCCGCCCCGTAACATCAGGCTCGATCACGATGTTGGTCCCGGTCACTTCCGAAATGAGTCGGAGCACATTCCTCAAATCCGCATCGAGCAAATCAAGACTGATCGGTTTTCCCGTATACTTCTTCTTCAGCCCGTGACTCTCGGCTTCGCTCTCGTCTGGTGATTTCCGCTTCGAGCCCGCTACGCGAACACTGCCTTCGCCAGTCCCCGCTGCAATGGATTCAGCGCCGTGACCAGCAGAACTGCCCTTCTTCCGTTTGGCAACGGGAGGCGCTTCCGCACGATCGGACGCAGCCACCGGAGGCAAGCCACTGGCACTGTAAAGGGTAAGCGTCAGGGTGTTGCCCACGGTATTCACCACATAATTATCCAACGGTCTTTTCAGGCCACCAAGCAGCTCAACCCCTCTCCCCTCCTGGCCGTACGTATCGGCATAGCGCAGATCGAAGTGATCGGGCAGAATGGGTAACGCCGGCACGCTTTGAGCGTCTCTAAGATCGCCCAATTCCAACGTGAACCGCCTATCACCAACACGGCTGAACTGGTAGTCCCTGAACGAGCCATTCCCCGTCAGCACAACGACGGTCTCATCAGGTGTGCCTTGCACCTGAACTCCCAGCAGTGACGTGGCTACCTTTGCAGAACCCTCCTCTGAAGCGGCCCCCGTTGCCGCTTCCTCCTGAGCAATGCCCGGACTTTCCCCGGTGGCCACTTTTCCTGCGGGCGAGGGAGCAGCGCATCCCCAGCAGCAGAAAAGAACTCCCACCAGGCCCACTGAGCCCCGTAACCAAGTTCTTTTGCTTGTCATTTCCGTGAACCCCTCTGCTCTTTCCTCTCCAAATCAGAATTCGGCCCCCCTGCCCCGAGAGACCTCATTCCAGCCCCATTGCTCCCTATTTCTTCTTGGACGCATCCTCCTTCGCAGGTTGATCGATGAATCGGTACGTCATGACCGTGCACCCCACTTGTAAGCGCGGGGAATTGCCCTGCCGTACCAGGTTCAGATTCTCCACCTTAAGAATCCGGTTAAGCTTGCTGACCCGGTCCAAAAAGAGCCCCAGCTCGTGGTAAGTCCCAATGAGATCGAGGCGTATCGGAACGGTCGCGTAAAACTCCTGAACCTGCTCAGGCTGAGGTTGAAACAGGAGGTTCTCAAGTCCCACCTCAGCACCAAGCTGCGACACGTTTTCAAGAAGCCCGGGAATCTCTTTGCGGTCAGGGAGCAGCACCAGCGCCTGATTCAGCTCTTCCTCCGCCCGCGCCAGATCCTTTTGAAGGACCTCCACATCGGCCGCGGCCTTCTTGAGGTCCGCCAGCTTCTTTTCCTGTTCCGCTATTGAACGGTGGAGACGATTGACACTCTCCAGCTGCCCTTTATAAACGAGAAAGTAGAACAGGGCGCCGAGTACCGCGATGGTCCCGATGAGGACCAGCACTCGTTGTGCCGGAGTCAGTGCCGCCACTTTTTCCTGCAAACCCATGGTCGCCAACAAGTCCTTTTTCATGATGCCTGCGCCTTCACTCGTTTCTGCATTTCGGAAAAAGGAAAGAACCGACACGTCACCTGGAACTCTCTCAGTTTCTGATTGCTGAGGGTCTTTTGGCGTGAATGCGTGAGATTCACGCTCCCCTTTTCGATATAAGGAGAGGACTCGAGATTGCGAAGAAATTCGGCCAAGACTTCGTTATTGAGGGCTACACCCTCAAGAGTCAGCGTACGCGCCGATTGATTCATTCTCTCGAACCACATCTCTTCAGGCGGGATCAGAACGCTCATCAAGGCCAACATGCGAACCATCGTATCCCTGTCCGTCTGAAGGCTCAAGATGACGTTCTTCTTCTTTTCCACCAAAGCAACCTTCTGCTTCAGATCCTTGACCATCTGATCAAACTTGGCATATTTGCTTACTTCGGATTGAATTTGAGCAAGACGGGAATTTAAATTGGAAATTTGGTTACTTTGATAATACCACAGAAAGGCCATGACGCATAAAGCACCAATAATACATAAGCCATACGCATAGATGAACTGGTTTACATTGTCCCGTCTTTTTCTGACTCGAGCCGGCAATAAGTTTATTTGTATCATTTTTCTCTTGTCTTTCTTAGAGCCAGTCCCAAAGCAATAGCCATCTGCGGTCCAATATACTCAACATACTCTGGATCAAATACTTTCGTATCGTACTCCAGATGGATGAACGGATTAAAGATCTCAACGTCTATATTGGTGTTCTCGCGAAATACCTGATCTAGGCCAGCCACGCGACACGAGCCACCGCTGAGATATATCTTTGAGATGCGATGGTCAGGAAAATTGCTGTAGTAGAAATCGATGGCACGCTTGAACTCACCCAGCCATTTCCGGACCGTCGAGACATATATGCCCTGCAGCTCGTCTTGGCTCAAAGCCAGGGAGCTTTCCCCCATCTTGACGCGCTCCGCCTCATCGAACCCAATTTGAAAATGGTCCATAATCCCTTCGGTGAGCTGCGCCCCGCCAATCGAGATTCCTCGAGAGAAAATCGGAACGCCTCGCATCACGATATTCATGATCGATTTACTGGCCCCAATATCCAGGAGCACGATGCTCTCATCTCCACCAATGCCATGTGTCATTTCAAAGGCATTGCTGAGAGCAAAGAAATCGACATCCATCACCGTGACGTCCAGACCGCCCCCGCGAACCAATTCTACATGATCCCGCACGGATTCTTTCTTTGCAGCGACCAGCAGCACGTCCATGTGGGTCGGCCTGTCCCTGGCCCCTTCAAGGACCTGGTAATCGACATCCACTTCCTCTATATTATATGGTATATATTGTCCCAGCTCGGACTGCATCCGTCGGGCAAGCTCGTCATCCCCCATGGCCGGAAGCTCGATCTTCTTGATCATCACTTCGTATCCCGACATGGCGGACGCCACCATCCTGTCCCGGATCTTAAGATGAGCCGCGAGCTGCTGGATCGCCCTCCCCACAGCTTCGGCCCTTCCAGCCCGACCTTCGGAGACCCCTTCCGCGGCCACTTGCGCCATTCCCACATTCAGCAGCCTTGCAGGACCACCAGCAGCGGCGACCTGCACCATCTTGATGCTGTGGGACCCGATATCCAGACCAATGAGATTCTCTTTCTTACGGAACATAGGCAAGCCCCGCGCTCGAACGGAATTTGGTTTTTGGTTGACTTTTACCAGCTTTTCTACTTTACCATCCTTTATTCAGAAGTTGCAAGCAACATATTATAGTAAAAATGCATTTCACCAAAACATTTTCAACAGAAACAAGAGGAGGAAACCACATTGCAGTCCCTTACTGAAAATGAAATGGTCAAGAGCAGCCCCAAACGCGCGCTTCGGGAATATGCTGAAGCTATTGTCATGGCGGTCCTGCTGGCTCTTTTCATTCGTGCCTTTGTTGTCCAGGCGTTTAAGATTCCTTCCGGCTCGATGAAATCCACTCTCCTGGTTGGCGATCACATATTGGTAAACAAGTTCATCTATGGGATCAAAATACCCTTCACCAACACTGAGATTCTTGGGATCAGCGAGCCCAAACACCGCGACATCGTGGTGTTCAGATATCCAGTCGATCCATCAAAGGACTTCATTAAGAGAGTGGTCGGTCTCCCAGGTGATACCGTCAAGATCCAGGACAAGCAGGTCTTTGTCAATGGTCAGCTTCAGATTGAACCCTATGCGGTGCACAGCGATCCAAAAATCCAACCTGCCAGCGCAGGCCCAAGAGACAATATGAGTATGGTGGAGGTACCGCCCAACTGCCTTTTCGTCATGGGTGACAACAGAGATGAGAGCTATGATAGTCGTTTTTGGAAATTCGTCAACATGAATGAAATTAGAGGAAAAGCTTTCATAATCTATTGGTCATGGAACAGTGATGGCGAGCTCACTTTGGATCCCAACGTGAGCTACATTCGATGGAACCGCCTGGGCAAATGGCTTCACTAATGGCACGCGCAAACATGATCAATGCAGGGCCTGTCATGCATTTATCCGCTCAAGCTCAAATCCTTGAAATAACTGAATGGCTTAGGCTTCAGGCGGAGCTCTCCAGAGCATGCGGCGCTCTCGTCGAGCTCACCGGACACGTGGACTCCGCAGTTGCGGCAGCGCTGGCCAAGGAAGCCTTTGGGGAGCACGTACTGGCATTGACTCTGCGCGGAAGAGACCCCTCTCATGATTCGAATCTCGCCTCGCGCATTTCCAGCCAACTGGGCATCCGGTGCGAGCAACTGGATCTCACCGCGTGCTTCCATTCGCTGCTCTCCGTTATTCCGAAAGGTACGAACGAGCTCACCCGGGCAACCCGCTGCCGGTTGCGTCTCGTCGCCCTGCGCCACATCGCCGCCGCGCACAACTACCTGCTCCTCGGCCCCGGAAACCGGACCGACTTTGAAGTGGGCCGCTTCCCATAC